>JAIUNH010000182.1 GCA_020161965.1 Pseudomonadota bacterium | reverse complement strand
CTCGACCAGTGGCGGGGACAGGAAGCGGCCACGTTCGGGCGGCGTGCGGCGCAGATCGACCAGGGCGACGTCGGGCAGGTCGGCGCCACCGTGCCGCGCAGGCAGGTGCACGGCGGCGTAGCGCCCCGTCTCGGCGTTGATGGTGCTTTCCAGCGACGGCGTCGCACTCGCCAGCACGCAGGCGGCCGACGACAGCCGGGCGCGCACCACCGCCATGTCGCGCGCGTGATAGATCGTGCCGTCTTCCTGCTTGAAGGCTTGCTCGTGTTCTTCGTCGATCACGATCAAGCCGAGATCGCGATAGGGCAGGAACAACGCCGAGCGCGCGCCGATGACGACGCGCGCTTCGCCCGAGGCGATCTGGCGCCAAATCTTCGCGCGCAAATGGCCCGGCAATTCCGAATGCCACGGCGTGGGCGGCACGCCGAAGCGTTGTTCGAAACGCGCCAGCCATTGGGCGCTCATCGCGATTTCGGGCAGCATCACCAGCACTTGCTTGCCCGACGCGACGGCCGCCGCGACCGCTTCGAAATACACTTCCGTCTTGCCCGAACCGGTGACGCCGTCGATCAGCGTGGTCGAAAAACCTTCCGTCAGTTTTTCGAGCAGCTGATCCGCCGCGATGCGTTGATCGGGATTGAGCGGCGCCAATTTTCCCGTCCCGTCGGGGATGGGCGGCGCTTCCGGCGGAAGCTCGATCGCCTCAAGCCAGCCTTTGTCGACCAGCGCCTTGACGACGCTCGTGCCCACGCCAGCCGCTTCCGCGAGTTCCGATGCGGGCCGCGCGCCCGCCATCGCTTCGAGCAGCACGCGACGGCGCGCGGGTGTGAGCACGCCCGGCTCGTCGAGATGCGGATCGGGAGCGGAGTCCGACAAGGCCAACGCGCGGCGCGTTTTCGGTGGCTCGAACGCGGCCGACACGCTCATCGCCATGCGCAATACATTGCCGACCGGCGCCATCGTGTAGCGCGCGACCCAATCGACGAAACGGCGCAAGGGTTCGCGCATCGGCACGACGGGCAAGCGCGCGCGCACGGGTTTGAGCTTGGCCGCGTCGAAATCGGGATCGGCGGCTTCGTCCCACACCACGCCGATCTCCACGCGCGGCCCCAACGGCACGCGCACGAAATCGCCCGGCGCCAGCGTCATTCCGTCGGGCACGGCGTAGTCGTAGGGCCCGAGGCGCATCGGCAAGGCGACGCGTACGCGGCTGCTGGCGGGCGATTCTTCCATCGGCTAGAATCTGGCCGTCGAGTCGCGCCGACGCAAGCGCGGCGGCCGAATTCCGCCGGGATGGACATGAAATTTTTCCGCGACATCGCCGAGAGCAAATATGGCCGATAGCGAACCCGCCCAACCGCTCGCCGGTCTTGCCGCCCTGACCGCCCCCGCCGTCGCCGAATATCTGCGTCGCCATCCCGATTTCCTGCTCGAACATCCCGATCTGGTCTGGGTGCTCACGCCGCCCGAGCAGCGTTCGGGCAATGGCGTGGTCGACATGCAGCGCTACATGCTGGAGCGCATGAAGACCGACCTCGCCAAGCTGACCGCGGCGCAGGCCGAATTGGTCGCGACCAGCCGCGCCAATCTCGCCACGCAAGGCCGCATCCATGCGGCCGTGACGTCGGTGCTGGCCGCACGTTCGCTGCCCCATCTCATCGACACGATCGCCGTCGATCTGCCCATGCATTTGGAAGTCGACGCGATCGGCCTCGGCTTCGAATCGATCGACGCGCCCCCGGCGGGCGAATCCCAAGCGCCGCTCAAAATCCTGCCGCGCGGCACGGTCGATCGCGTGATGGGCGAACGGCGCGATATTCTGCTGCTGTCGGACGAGCCGGGCGACACCGCGATCTATGCCGGCGCTTCCACACTCGTGCGCAGCCAAGCGCTGCTGCGCCTGCAATTGAAGCGCGACATGCCGCCCGGCATCCTCGCCTTCGGCAGCCGCCAGACCGGCAAATTCCATCAAGGTCAGGGCACGGAATTGCTGACCTTCCTGGGCCGCACGGTCGAATCCGCGCTGCACGGATGGCTGTCGCGCCCGCGCTGAACGAAGCCCCCGGTTTCGCCGCGCAAACGGACGTGGCGAACGCCGTCATGGCGTATCTGGGCCGCTTGCGCGACGAGCGCCGCGCCTCGCGCCACACGCTGGACGGCTATACGCGCGACCTGACCGTATTCCTCGCCTTCCTCGCCGATCATTTGGACGAAGCGCCCGATCTTGCCGCACTCGGCAAGCTCGAACCCGCCGATTTCCGCGCGTTTCTGGCGCGGCGGCGCAACGATGGTTTGGCCGCATCGTCCAACGCGCGCACGCTGTCGGCGTTGCGCGGCTTCTTCCGCTTCCTGTCGCGCGAGAAACTCGCCGAGAACGCGCATGCGATCGCTTTGCGCGGGCCCAAACTGCCCAAGCCCGTGCCCAAGGCGCTGACGGCGGAAGATGCCGCCGCCACACTCGATCTCGACGACGACAAGCCCTGGATCGAAGCGCGCGACCGCGCGGTGATCGCATTGCTGTATGGTGCCGGTCTTCGTATCGACGAAGCTCTGTCGCTGAATATGGACGCATTGCCGCTGGGCGAAACGCTACGTATCGTCGGCAAGGGCCGTAAAGCGCGCGACGTGCCGCTGCTGAACGAAGTGCGCGCGGAAATCGACGCCTATCTCAAACTTCGCCCTTCGGTCGGCGGCAAGACAGCGCCCATTTTCCTGGGCGCGCGCGGCGGGCGTTTGCGCGCCGAGTTGATCCAGAAGCGTCTGCGCCAATTACGCGTCGAGTTGGGCTTGCCCGATACGGCGACACCGCATGCGCTGCGCCATTCCTTCGCGACGCATTTGCTGGGTTCGGGGGCGGACCTCCGCGCGATCCAAGAATTGCTGGGCCACGCGTCGCTGTCCACGACGCAGCGTTATACGGCGGTGGATGCCGAGCGTTTGCTCGACATCCACGCCAAGGCCCATCCGCGCGGGCGGTAGACTTCTTTAGATATGGATCGGGCGGCCGTCGACGGCGAGTGCGGCTTCGCGCACCGCTTCGGTCAGCGTCGGGTGCGCGTGGCAGGTGCGTGCGATGTCCTCGGCCGAACCGCCGAACTCGATCGCGAGCGTCAGCTCCCCGATCAATTCGCCGACCGCCGGGCCGACCATATGCACGCCCAGCACGCGATCCGTCGTCGCATCGGCCAGGATCTTCACGAAACCGTCGGTGTTGTTCTGCGCGCGCGCGCGCGCATTCGCCGTGAACGGGAATTTGCCAACCTTGTAGGCGACATTTTCGCCCTTCAACTGCTCCTCGGTCTTGCCGACCGAAGCGCATTCCGGCCACGTGTATACGACCGACGGGATCGCGTCGTAATTCACATGGCCGTGCTGGCCCGCGATGATCTCCGCGACCGCCATGCCTTCGTCTTCGGCCTTGTGGGCGAGCATCGGGCCGACGACGACGTCGCCGATCGCGTAGATACCGGGCACGTTGGTTTGGAAATGCCCGTCGATGGCGACGCGGCCCTTATCGTCGAGTGCCACGCCGGCGTCTTTGAGGCCCAGCGCGTCGGTATAGGGACGGCGGCCCACGGCGACCAGCACGATATCGGTTTCGATGGTCTTGGCGTCACCACCGGCGGCGGGTTCGACCGTCAGCGTGACGCCCTTGGCGGTGACCTTGGCGCCCGTCACCTTGGTCGACAATTCGAACGCCATGCCCTGCTTTTGCAGGATGCGCTGCATCTGCTTGGAAACTTCGCCGTCCATGCCGGGCATGATGCGGTCGAGGAACTCGACGACCGTGACCTTGGCGCCGAGGCGCTGCCAGACCGAGCCCATTTCCAGGCCGATCACGCCGCCGCCGACCAGAACCATCGATTTCGGCACTTCCGTCAGCGCGATGGCGCCGGTCGAAGACACAATGCGCTTTTCGTCGATCGGCAGCGAAGGCAGCGACACGACGTCCGAACCGGTCGCGATGACGATGTTCTTCGCGGTGATGTCTTGCGTGCCGCCGGCGTTGAGGGCGACCGACACTTTGCCGGCACCCGTGACCTTCGCCGCACCCTTGACCCACTCGACCTTGTTCTTCTTGAATAGGTAAGCGATACCGTCGGTGTTCGACTTCACCGTCTTGTCCTTGTGGGCCATCATCGCCTTGAGGTCGAGCTCGACCTTGCCGACCTTGACGCCGAACGCGGCGAGGCCGTGCGACGCTTCCTCGTATTTCTCCGACGCCTGCAATAGCGCCTTCGACGGAATGCAGCCCACGTTCAAGCACGTGCCGCCCAGCGTTTCGCGCTTCTCGACGCAAGCGACCTTCATCCCCAGCTGTGCGGCGCGGATCGCGCAGACATAGCCGCCGGGACCGGCGCCGATGACGATGAGATCGAATTGCGTGTCGGACATGGGGCGTTTCCGTTCGATAGATGGAGGCGAGAAAGAAAAGGCCCCGAGACGGGGCCTTTCCCGGATCACATGTCGAGGATCAGACGGCCCGGATCCTCGATGCACTCCTTGACGCGCACGAGGAAGGTGACCGCTTCGCGCCCGTCGATGATGCGGTGGTCGTAGCTGAGCGCCACATACATCATCGGGCGGATCTCGATCTTGTCGCCGATGGCGACCGGGCGCGGCTGGATCTTGTGCATGCCCAGAATGCCCGATTGCGGCGGGTTCAGAATGGGCGTGGACATCAGCGAGCCATAGATGCCGCCATTGGTGATCGTGAACGTGCCGCCGGTCATTTCGTCGATGGTGAGCTTGCCATCGCGCGCGCGGCGGCCGAAATCGCCGATCTTCTTTTCGATATCGGCGAAGGACAGCACGTCGCAATCGCGCACGACCGGCACGACCAGACCCTGCGGCGTGCCGACGGCGACGCCGATGTCGTAATGGTTCTTGTAGACGATGTCGCCCGCGTCGATCTCGGCATTGACGGCCGGGAGTTCCTTGAGCGCCACGACGCAGGCCTTGGCGAAGATCGACATGAAGCCGAGCTTCACGCCGTGCCGCTTCTCGAATTGCTCGTTGTATTTCGAGCGCATCGCCATCGCGGCGGTCATGTCGATTTCGTTGAACGTCGTCAGCATCGCGGCGGTGTTCTGCGCTTGCTTCAGGCGTTCGGCGATGCGGGTGCGCAGGCGCGTCATCTTCACGCGCTCTTCGCGCGGCCCGATTTCGCGCGGGGCGGCCGGGGCGGCGGGTACAGCGGCCGGGGCCGGTGCCGCGGCCTTGGGGGCGGCGGCGACATCGGCCTTGGTCACGCGGCCATCCTTGCCGGAGCCCGCAACCGACGCGGCATCGACGCCGGCTTCCGACAGCGCCTTGCGCGCGGCGGGGCCGGGTTGTGCGGCGGAAGCGGCGGGTGCCGGTGCGGCGGCCGGGGCCGCGGCCTTCGCGGGCGCCGGGGCGGCGGCGGGGGCCGAAGCCTTACCTGCGGCACCTTCCAGAATTTCGCCGAGCTTGGCGCCGACGCCGACCGTCGCACCGCTATCGGCGGTGATCGACACGAGCTGGCCGGCGGCGGGGGCCGGAACCTCGACCGTGACCTTGTCGGTTTCGAGCTCGCAGAGCGGCTCGTCCGCCTTCACGGCGTCGCCGACCTTCTTGAACCACTTCGCGACAGTCGCTTCCGAGACGGACTCGCCCATGGGCGGAACTTTGATGTCGATCGGCATATGCGTGTCTTTCTTTTTAGACGTTTGGCTTTTTGGCGTTTCCGGACGTCAGATCTTAAGAGCGTCGTCGAGCAGCTTGGCCTGCTCGGCGTTGTGGCGCTTATACGAACCCGTCGCCGTCGCCGCCGATTCCGGACGGCCGGCATAGGCCGGGCGCTTGCCCTTGATCGTCAGATTGGCGAGCATCGCTTCCAAGCGCGGCTGGACGAAGGTCCAAGCGCCCATGTTCTGCGGCTCTTCCTGGCACCAGACGATTTCGGCGTTCTTGTAGCGGCCGAGTTCCTTTTCCATCGAGGTCAACGGGAAGGGATAGATCTGCTCGACGCGCACCAGCGCCACGTCCTTGATCTCGCGCTTCGCGCGTTCCTCGTAGAGGTCGTAATAGACCTTGCCCGAACACATCACGACGCGGCGCACCTTGTCGTCGGCGACGATCTTGTCGGTCTCGCCGATGAAGCGGTGGAAGGTCGTGCCGGGGCCCATCTCGGCCATAGTCGACGTCGCGAGCTTATGCCGCAGCAGCGATTTCGGCGTCATGATGATCAGCGGCTTGCGGATCGTGCGGCGGACCTGACGGCGAAGGGCATGGAAATAATTGGCCGGGGTCGTGATGTTGCAGACCTGCCAATTGTCTTCCGCGCACATTTGCAGGAAGCGCTCGAGGCGCGCCGACGAATGCTCCGGCCCCTGCCCTTCGTAGCCGTGCGGCAGCAGCATGACGAGACCCGACATGCGCAGCCATTTATGTTCGGCCGACGAGATGAACTGGTCGAACATGATCTGCGCGCCGTTGGCGAAGTCGCCGAACTGCGCTTCCCAGATCGTCAGCGCGTTGGGCTCGGCCATCGAATAGCCATACTCGAAGCCGAGCACGCCGTATTCCGACAGCGGCGAATCGTGCACTTCGAACGTCGCCTGTTTTTCGGCGACATGCTGCAGCGGCAGATAGCGCGCTTCGGTTTCCTGATCGACCAGCACCGAATGGCGCTGCGAGAACGTGCCGCGCCCGCAATCCTGGCCCGACAGGCGCACCGGCGTGCCTTCGGCGACGAGGGTGCCGAAGGCCAGCGCTTCGCCCGTGGCCCAATCGATGCCCTTGCCGGAATCGATGAGCTTGCGCTTGTTGTCGAGGTTGCGGCGGATCGTGCGGTGGATGTTATGGCCGTCCGGCACGCGGGTCAGCGCGTCGCCGACCTGCTTGAGCAGATCGGTCGAAACGGCCGTGTTGCCGCGGCGGTCGTCGTTCTTCGCCGTTTCGATGCCCGCCCACTTGCCTTCCAGCCAATCGGCTTTGTTGGGCTTGTAGTTTTTCGAGGCTTCGAGCTGGCTGTCGAGATGGGACTGGAATTCGTCGTAGATCTTCTGGCCTTCGCCGGCCGGGATCGAGCCTTCGGCTTCCAGCTGCTCGGCGTAAAGCGTGCGCGTCGTCTTGTGCGCGGCGATGCGCCGATACATCAGCGGCTGCGTGAACGACGGCTCGTCGGTCTCGTTATGGCCGTGGCGGCGATAGCAGACCATGTCGATGACGACGTCGCGATGGAAGCGCTGACGGAATTCCGTCGCGATACGCGCGACGTGAACGACCGCTTCGGGATCGTCGCCGTTGACGTGGAACACCGGCACGCCCAGGCCCTTCGCGACGTCCGAGCAATAGACGCCCGAGCGCGAATAGTTCGGCGCCGTGGTGAAGCCGATCTGGTTGTTGACGATGATGTGGATGCAGCCGCCGGTGCGGTGGCCCTTGATGCCCGACAGTTGCAGGCATTCGGCCACGACGCCCTGACCGGCAAA
>JAIUNH010000181.1 GCA_020161965.1 Pseudomonadota bacterium | reverse complement strand
CTGGAGGCCTGGCAGGTGCAGACGGTCGATATCGCGCTGGCCGTGCTGCTGCTGATCGGCGGCGTGGTCGGCGCGCAATTCGGGGCGCGCTTCGGCGCCAAATTGCGCGGCGAATCGCTGCGCGGGTTGCTGGCGCTGATCGTGCTGTCGGTCGCCATCAAACTGTTCGTCGATCTGATCATCCCGCCCGAAGATATCTATTCGATCGTCGTGCGCACGGCGGAGACGCCGCTGCCATGAAACGCATCCTTCTCCTGCTCGGTTTGTTGTTCGCGACCTTGGCGCAGCAGCAGCAGGCGCGCGCGCAAGCGCTGGTCGCCGATTTGTCGAGCCATCTGATCGCGATCACGGCGGGCTTCTCGGGCACCGAGTTGTTGCTGTTCGGCGCCACCGAAGGCGAAGGCGACGTGGTGGTGCTGGTACGCGGGCCCGACAGCGACGTCGCCGTGCGACGCAAGGCGCGCGTCGCGGGCATCTGGATCAACACCGAAACGCTGAGCTTCGCGGGCGTGCCGAGCTATTACCGCGTGGCGTCGTCCAAGCCTTTGGACGAGATCGTCACACCCGCCTTGCGCCAGCGCCATCAGATCGGCAGCGATTTCCTGCGCCTTGCCCCGTCGCGCGACGCCGACGCGATCGCATTGGCCGCGTTCCGCGCGGGGTTGTTGCGCAACAAGGAAAAGCTGGAGCTTTACGATCCCGAGCCCGGCCGCGTGACCTTCCTGGGTTCGCGCCTGTTCCGCACGCGCATCGTGTTTCCCGCCAACGTGCCCACCGGTGCCTATTCGATCGAAGTGCTGTTGGTGCAGAACGGCCAAGTGATCGCCGCGCAATCGACGCCGATGTTCGTCAGCAAGATCGGCGTGGGCGCGGAAATCTACGATTTCGCCCATGTCCACGCGGCATGGTATGGTTTGATCGCGATCCTGATCGCGGTCTTCGCCGGCTGGTCGGCCGGCCTTATCTTCCGCAAGTCGTGAGTTCACGCCAGGAGACTTCCCGATGCCAAATCGCACGCCGCAAGCGCAGCGCGTCTTTCTGGTCGTGGTCGACGAAAGCCCGGAGCTGAAAATCGCGTTGCGCTTCGCCTGCAATCGCGCGCGCCATGTCGGTGGGCGCGTGGCGATGCTGTACGTGACCGAGCCGGCCGAAGGCGGCGAATGGATGGGGGTGGGCGAATTGATGCGCGAGGAACGCCGCCAAGCCGCCGAAACCAAGCTCGCCGAATTGTCGAGCGTCGTGCACGAGATGTCGGGCGAAACGCCGATGCTCTATGTGCGCGAGGGCGACGCGCGCGAAGCGCTGCTCGCGTTGCTCGACGAAGAGCCCGCGATCTCGATTCTGGTGCTGGGTGCGGGCACCGGGCGCGGCGGGCCCGGCCCGCTGATCACCGAGCTTGCGGGTAAATACGCGGGCCAGTTGCGCGTACCGCTGACGATCGTCCCCGGCAGCCTGACCGACGACGATATCGACGCGATTTCCTAAGCGGCGTTTGAAACCGTTTCCGGCGCGAAGACTTCGCGCGTCCCCGCAAGACCCTTCATCGGGAACCGGCCGATCGAGACGAGCTTCTCGGTGCCCAGCGCTGCGAATTCCTCCGACACGACCAGCGGCAGATCGACCTTCTTGGCGACCCCTTCCAGGCGCGAGGCGAGATTGACCGCCGGGCCGATGGCGGTGAAATCCAGCCGGTCATGCGCGCCGATATTGCCGTAATAGATTTCGCCGACATGCAGGGCCGCGACCGCGCGCAGCTTTCCCGCTTCGGGAAAATCGAGACGGTTGACGCAGGCCAGCGCATCGCGCGCCGCCGCCATCGCGTCGCGCGCGGCTTGGCGGGCAAGCTCGATATCCGCGATCGGGAAGATCGCCAACATGCCGTCGCCGACGAATTTCAGCACTTCGCCGCGATGGGCGTGGACGGCACCCACCTGCACTTCGAACCACGCGTTCAGAATTTCGATGGTGCGCGTTTCGGGCAGACTGTCCGCCAGCGCCGTGAAGCCGCGCATATCGGTCGCCAGAATGGCCGCGTGGATCGATTCGCCCGTTCCGCGCGCGACCTCGCCCTTCAACACCTTCGTGCCGGTGTTGCGGCCGAGATAGATCGACAGCAAATCCTGCGCGATGCGCCGTTCGGTGACCAGCGCCAGCGGCCCTTCCAGCGAGGTGAACGCCGCGCGAATCGCCGCGATGTCGCTGGCGGTGAAGCCGCCTTTGCGCTTGGTCGCCACGTTGCCGACCTGGAAGCGGCGAACATTATCGGCGCCCAAAATGCCGCCCAGCGCGATCGGCAGGGCGAAATAGTCGGTGTAACCCTGGGCACGCAGATCGGCGACGATCGGGAACGGGGTCTCGTTCGTCTCCTCGATCTTGACCCGGATGGTTTCGCCGCGCTCGACGATCGCCGGGAAAGGGCTGTTGCGATAGACGTCGCTCTTGGTGACGTCGTGTTCGATCAGCACTTCCTCGGCCACGCCGGATTCCTGCCACCAGCGGATACCGTAGCCGCCGAACTGCGGGTGCAGCAGGGCGACCGACAGCGCCATGCGATCGATCGGCAGACCGGCGGCGACCAGACGCCAGGCGAATCCGTCGACCAGCTTGATCGGCGAGCCCACCGCATAGGCCTTGCCATGGGTCCAATCGAGCAATCCGGCGAGGTCTTTGACCTTGGGCCGTTTGGTTGCCGGACGGGTGAATCGGCGGCGCTCGAGCACGCCGGCCGGTGCATTTCGCAACTGCAAAAGCGAATTCATGTTTTTATATCAAGCCTTTACAGTACGTTGCCTTTTCGAGGTTGACCGCTCGGATATTCGTCGCCATTTAAATCCCACTCGGCCCACCCCGGTCGGCCAGGGCCCCCAACGATGCGGACTCGCGTCTTGGACCCGCCTGATTTGCCCGACTCATTTGGGAGTGTTCGACATGTTCATCCAGACCGAAACGACGCCAAACCCGGCAACCCTGAAATTCCTGCCCGGCCGGGACGTGCTCGGCCAGGGCGCCGCCGACTTCAAATCCGCCGACGATGCCGCCCAGCGTTCGCCGCTGGCCAGCAAACTTTTCGGCGTCGAAGGCGTGACGGGCGTATTCCTGGGCGGCGACTTCGTAACCGTCACGAAAGCGGATGACAAGGACTGGCACCTGCTGAAGCCGTCGCTGCTGGGCGCGATCATGGAGCATTTCACCTCCGGGGCGGCCGCGTTGACCGCCGAACAGGGCTCGGCCCACGGGGCCGCCGGCGCCGAGGATAGCGAGATCGTGTCCCAAATCGTCGAGTTGCTCGACACCCGCGTGCGCCCGGCCGTGGCGCAAGACGGCGGCGACATCGTGTTCGACCGCTTCGAAGACGGCATCGTCTATCTGCATATGCAGGGCTCCTGCTCGGGCTGCCCGTCCTCGACCGCGACGCTGAAGTCCGGCATCGAGAACATGCTCCGCCACTATATTCCGGAGATCGTCGAGGTTCGCGCGGCCTGATTTCGGGCCCCGCGAACTCGACATCCCGTTTCCGAGGAATTTGGATATGGAACGCACCGCCGACGCGGCGGATTCGCGCGACTTCGCGTCGCTTGAGTCCCCGGCGCCCCTTGCGCGCCCGATTCGCATTCTTGTCGTCGTCGCCTTCTTCGTCGCGGGCTTGGCAGCCCTGGCGATAAACGCCAAGGGCAGCGCGCCCTGGCACGAAGCGCTGCGCCTGCCCCTGCCGCCGCTCGCGAGCGGCGAAACCGCGCCCGATGCCGAAACCGAGAATGTGACGCGCATCGCCGGCAAGGCGGCGGCCGAGCTCTATCGCCTTTATGTCGAACGCGGCTTCGTGCTGGAAGCGGCGCGCGAAGGGGCGGAGATCGTGCCGCGTTTGGTCGTCGAGCGCTTGCCGCGCGACATGGGCGCGCTCGATTCCAGCGAGTTCCGCAAAGCGGTGTTCATCAAAACGCTGCTGCCGCTGCTGCTGATGGAGAACGAGCGCATCCTGGCCGATCGCGCGCGCCTTCAGGAAATTCTCGCCATCGGCGCCGCCGCCGATCCGGCCGATCACGAATGGGTCGCTGATCTCGCCGAGCGCTTTGGTGTCGAGCCCACGCAGACGCGCGAGCTGCTGCGCCGCGTCGATGCTATTCCGGTGTCGCTCGCCATCGCGCAAGCCGCGATCGAAACGGGCTGGGGGACCAGCCGCGTGGCCCAGGCGGGCCAAGCGCTGTTCGGCCAGATGGTGTTCCGCACGCCCGACGACGACGGCAAGGTGCGCAAGTTCGAACAGCTCGAACACGCCGTGCAGGCCTATGCCGAGAATCTCAACACGCATCGCGCCTATGCCGAGTTCCGGCGCGCGCGCGAACAGGCCCGCCGCGAAAATCCCGCGGCCGCGGATATGACCGCACCCGACGGCTACACGCTTGCGCAGCATCTGCGCCGCTATTCGGAACGCGGCATGGATTACGTGCGCGAGGTGCGTTCGCTGATGCGCGTCAACGGCCTGCGGGCACTGGACCGCGCCAAGCTCGACACCGCGCGCGCCGACACCGCCAGCGCGGGTTAATTTCCAGAAACGAGCTTGCCTTCGCGCGTGAAAGGCAGCGAGCCGCCGCCGAGGCCGGCGACGAAAGCCGTGCCCGACAGACGATAATCGAGCCCGTCGCGGCGCGTCATCGCCATGAAGCCGGGCAGCAGATCGAGCATCGACACGCTGGCCGGCACGACCAAGCGCGCTTCACCCAAGCGCGGCACGACAACGCCTTCGCCGGTTTGGCCGCGCGCCAAGGTTTCGCCGTTGACGTCGAGCACGACGCGCAAGCCCGTCAGCGAGACGTCGCCGGGATTGGGATTGGACAGCGCCAGCGTCAGCGCCAAACGCTGTTCGAACAACCTGCCGCCGTCCATCGGGGCGAGATCGACGAGCCGCACATCGAGCGGGTCCAATCGCAGATTGGCGCACGCGGCGAGCGATGCCCCCACCCCGCCGATCAGCAGGAAACGGCGCGCGATCACGTCCGGACGACGATGTCGGTGACGTCGTCCGCTTCGACGAACGGGATCGCCGTCGGCGGTTTCGACAGGAACGCGAAGGCCGCCACGCCCGCGATCCCCAAACCCAGCACGGCGACGAAATTCGTCGCGGCCGCGTATTTGCCGCCCAGCGCCAGCACGCCCGCCAAGGCGCCCGCGACCCAAAGCTGGCGCGACGACGCCTTGCCGTAGACGCATTCGCCGACGAAATGCTCGCAATTGCGTTCGAGCCAGTCGTAACCGGACTCGTTAAGCCGCGACACGGCGCGCGCGACGATCTCCGCCGGCGGGAAGCTGGGCCGGTCGATCGGCACGATGTGCAGCTCCGCTTCGCCCATGAATTCGCGCAAGGTTTCGCGCACCACGCCCTTGCCGGGCCGGCGCGACACGACCGTGCCCGCCCCTTCATGGATGCCGACATGCCAATACAAGCCTTGGCGCACGGCGAGGATCTCGCCCGGTCCGATGGTTCCCGTCACTTAAGAGTCTCCTGTGCGTAGACCCCCCAGATATGGGTACGTTCGAGCCAGCCGCGAAACCCCCCGGCCTCGACCCGGCACCAATCGCCCTGACATTCGATCAAATTGGCGATCACGCCCGCCTCGACCCGGGCCAAGCCCGGCGCGGCGGTTTCCGCCCGGCGCTTGAGTTCGACCAGCGTTCCCGCATCGCCCAGAACGACGGCGGTGCGCCGTCCGGTCAGCATCGATTGATGGACCCAGCCTTCCGTGCCCTCGCGGTCGCGCACGCGGCGCCAATTCTCGAATTCCTGGGTGATTTCGACCGGCATCTGACGGCGCACGAACACCCATTCGACCGGGTAGCGCACGCCGGGGCCGGTGCGCAGATTGACTTCTTCCGAGCGCAGCGAAACGAAGCGCGGGACGGGCAGATTGTCGCGCGCGGCTTGGGCGAGGACCGGAACGGGGGTCAGCAAGACGGCGGCGATCGTCAGGGCGCGAATCATGGTGGGGCCCATTATAGACAAGCCGCACCCCGCCCTGCTACGCGGGAAAGCATTACGGCAGCCCGAGGACTCGCCATGCCCCATCGCCGCCCGCGCGTAATCGTGACCCGCAAATTGCCCGATCTGATCGAGACGCGGATGATGGAGCTGTTCGACTGCAAGCTCAATCTCGACGATCGGCCGTTTTCGCGCGACGACCTCGCCGCCGCGATGGCGGAAGCCGAAGTGCTCGTGCCCACCGTGACCGACGAAATTACGGCCGATCTGATCCGCAACGCGGGACCGCAATTGAAGCTGATCGCGTCGTTCGGCACGGGCGTCAATCACATCGCGCTGGATGCCGCGAAGGAAAAAGGCATCACGATCACCAACACGCCCGGCGTGCTGACCGAGGACACGGCCGACATGACGATGGCGCTGATCCTGGCGGTCGCGCGGCGTTTGGGTGAAGGCGAGCGTTTGCTGCGCGCGGGAAAATGGCAAGGCTGGGCGCCGACCGCGATGCTGGGCATGCGCCTGACCGGCAAGCGTTTGGGCATCGTCGGCATGGGGCGCATTGGTACGGCGGTCGCCCTGCGCGCCCGCGCCTTCGGCCTGTCGATCCATTATCACAATCGCCGCCGCCTCGACCCGGCACTCGAAGCCGAGGTCGAAGCGACCTATTGGGAAAGCCTCGACCAGATGCTGGGGCATATGGACGTGGTGTCGCTCAACTGTCCGCACACGCCCGCGACCTATCATCTGATTTCCGGCCGGCGGTTGCGATTGATGAAGCCGCACGCGATTTTGATCAACACCAGCCGCGGCCAAGTGGTGGAGGAAGAAGCGCTTGCCCGCGCGCTCTATTCGCGCGAGATCGCGGGGGCCGGGCTCGACGTCTACGAGCGCGAGCCCGAAATCCATCCGCGCTTGCTGGAGCTCGATAACGTCGTGCTGCTGCCGCATATCGGTTCGGCCACGCATGACGGGCGCTTCGCGATGGGCGAGCGCGTGATCGTCAACATCAAGACCTTCGTCGACGGCCACGTGCCGCCGAACAAGGTCGTCACCACGATGTTCTGACATTCCTTCCGATTTTTGCGCGCGAGCCCTTGCATCGGGTTCGCGGGTTTCCCAATTCGTTTCCGCCACGACCGGAATCCGGGCCCCTCTGGCGCGCCCGTCGCGGCGCGCGATGTCGGTCCGGCCATCATGATGGTTCTCGCGTCCTTAGGAGGGGCCAAGCGCGATGTTCGAAACGTTGTTTTTGTCCGAGTTTTTGGGCACCCCCGCTTGGATGTGGTGGGGCTTCATCGGCGTGGTGATCGCGCTGCTGGCGCTGGATCTGGGCGTGCTCCATCGCGGCAACCGCGAAATCGAAGTGCGTGAAAGCCTGCTGCTATCGGCGGGCTATATCGGCATGGGCTTGGCGTTCGGCGCCTGGGTCTGGTGGCAACTGGGCCGCCAAGCGGGCGTGGAATACGTGACCGGCTTCGTCGTCGAAAAGACGCTGGCGATGGACAACGTGTTCGTCATCGCCATGATCTTCAGCTATT
>JAIUNH010000180.1 GCA_020161965.1 Pseudomonadota bacterium | reverse complement strand
CGAGATGTCGTTGCGCTTGAGGATCTGCAGCATCGCTTCGTGGCGCGCGCGCCACGAAGCGATGCTGCAGATCCTCAAGCGCAACGACATCTCGGTCTGGGCGCGGCGCTTCGTGGAGGCTCTCGAGAAGGCCGAAGGGTCTGCAGGCCACGTGCGCGTGCTGAGCAACAGCGCGTAGAGAGTTCAGTCGTCAGTTCGCCGGATCTCAGGCCGGCTTCCCTGGCGGCGTCACGCCCGCGGCTTCGACGTGATCGCGCCATACCCGCTGCACCGGCACCGCCAGGTCCAGTCCTTCGCGCTGCACCATCTCGATGATGTGCAGGTTGATGCTCTGCTGGATGTCCATGTAGCGGCCGTAGTCGGGCGTGGTGACGAAGTAGACCGTCTCGAAATCCAGCGAGCCGTTGCCGATGCGCGCAAAGTGCGAGCGGTCCAGGCGTACGTTCTTTTCCGCTTCGACGATGGCGCGCAGCTGCGGGGGAATGCGCTCGAGCGTATCCGGCGGCGAATCCAGCGCCAGGCTGACGATGAAGGAGACGCGCCGTTCGCGCATGCGGCCGAAATTGCGCAGCCGGCTCGACAGCAGATCGGCGTTCGACATCACGATCTGCTCGCCGTTGACGCTGCGTACGCGCGTGCTCTTGATGCCGATCTGCTCGACCGTGCCGTTGAAGTCGCCGACCGCGATCGCGTCGTCGCGCAGCAAGGATGTGCGCGCATCGTCGTCGGTGATCGTGTAGCGCCCGACGATACGCCGTCCCTCGCGCTGGCCGATATTGCGCGAGACGGAAGCGAGGACATGCGTCGATAGCGGCTTGCCGCCGAACGCGCCATGCCGGCCGCGATAGCCGCGCGTTTGCAAATAATAGATGAGGCCCATCATCTGGCGTCGCGCGTGGATCTCGGCCTGCGACAGGCTGAACCCGTCGGCGGCGTCGAAGCCGACGACTTTCATTTTCACTTCGACGCGCCCGTCGGCGAAGCAATGCAGCGACGTCATCGGTAGATTGTCGTCGTTGTCGAAGCGCGGGCAGGAATCCGGCAGGAAGGGCGTAACCGGTTTATGCGTGTCCCACAGCGTGAAATAGAGGCTCATCGGCAATTGCTTGCGCGCACCCAGATGTAGCGTTTCGAGCCCGATCATATCGGGGATCGTCGCATTGCCGGTCGCATCGATCACCACGCGCGGGCGCACTTCGACCAGCGTGGCGCCGCAGGAGACTAGAACCTTCTCGACATGGCCGCTGGCGGCTTGGGCGTCGATCGCGCGGGCGTGAAGCCAAACTTCCACGCCCTTCTCGGCAACCATTTCCTGAAGATAGAAGGCGCAGATTTCCAGATCGTAGGCGCGGCGGTCGTCGTTGGGATCGTAGGGATCGATGCGGCCGCTCTTGCGCAGCCTTGCGACCAATTCGGCGAATAGATCGTTGACGCGTTCGCTGTCGCCGCAGAAACCGGCCACGCCGCCGGCCGTACCTTGGCCGCCCAGCGCGTTGGTCGGCTCCACCAGCACGACCGAGGCGCCGTCGCGCCGTGCCGCCATCGCGGCGAAACAGCCGGCCATGCCCCCGCCCAGGACGAGGACGTCGATCTCGCGGGTCTTCAATCCCGTCTGGGCGATTTTATAGTCGGACATGGCGCGGCCGTTCCTAACCGTTGCGTTAGCGGGCGGGACGCTTCTCGGCGACGATCGCCGTGATGCGCGCTTCGGCGGTCTTCAACGCTTCGGCGATCGGCTTGCGGCCTGTGATCGCCAACACCGTTTCTTCCGCCACCACGGCCTGGACCTGCGGCGTGCCGTCGAAAGCGGGGAAGATTTCGACCGCATTTGCAAGAGCGACGGCCGAAGCGGCGGCGTAGGGGGCGTCGGCCTTGAAGCGCTCGTTCTCCAGCGTCGAGCGGCGCGCCGGGCCGTTGCCATTGATCGCCATCTGCACTTGGGCGGCCTTCGACGAATAATACTGCGTGAAGCGCCAGGCGGCGTTGCGGTTCGCGGCGGGGCCGTTGGCGGGCAGGGCGACGGCCCAGAACGCGACCTTCGCGGGGCCTGCGGCCCCCGGGGCACCGGGGATCGGGAAGAACCCGACTTGGCCGGCGACGCGCGAGCTGCGCGGATCGTTGAAGCGGTTGTAGTAGTTGTCGCCGAACAGCACGAAGCCCAGCAGGCCTTCGCGCATCAGGTTTTGCGTCGCGACCGTGTCGGTCGTGGCGAAGTTTGGCGCCAAGCCGCCGCCGTCGTAAAGCTGCTTCATCTTCTGCAGCGTCGTGGCGTTCTGCGGGCTGTTGATCAGCACGCGATAATCCTTGGTCAGCACGTCGCCGCCGAAGGCCTTGAACACCAGCGTCATGTCGTCGTCGGCCGCGACCTTCAGGCCGAAACCGTAGACGCTGGCGCCGTCGGCGCGCTTGCCGGCGACCTTGAGGGCGGCGTCCATCAATTCGGCGAAGCTGCGCGGCTCGGCCACGCCCTTTTCGGCGAAGATCGCCTTGTTGTAGTGCACGATCTGCGGGTTGGAGCGGATCGGCAGGCCGACGAGCTGCCCTTTGAGCGTGAACATGTCGCGCATCGGCTTAAAAATGTCGTCCTTGTCGTCGATCGCGGGCGACAGGCTTTCGAGCGGCAGCAGCTTGGCGAGCGTGTCTTCGGTCGCCCAGTCGTTGATGACCATCACGACGTCATAGGCGCCCGAGGACGAGGCCATCGCGCGCTGGAAGTTCTGGCGCATCTGCGGCCAGGGGACGGTGTCCCAGACGACCTTGATGCCGGTTTCCTTTTCGAACGCGACCTGAAGATTGCCTTCGGTGGCGCCGGGACGGCCGGTAAAGGCGTCCTGGTGGGCGGAGTTGGCGAAGATGCGGATGGTTTCGGCGGCCGAAGCGGTGGCCGTGCCCATGGCGAACACGAGAAGCGTCGCGGCGGCGAGATATCGCATGGTGTTTCCCCCGAGATTATTGGTTTGTCCGTAACGCCGATCATTTGCGAGCAGACGCATGATGTCAAGGCTAACATGTTAGTCGTGACAAATTTTATAAAATCGTTATTTATCAATATATAGATGGCTATATTTTATGTGTTTTCGAGGTGTGATTTGGAGATGCGAAGGACGACTCCCGCACTAAATTCGTCCCGGTTCGTGCCGCCGTCGCGCTACGATCCTGCCCGGGAGCGAAACGGGGCATGATCGACAAGCTCGAATTTCTGATAGCGCTGGCGCAGGAGAAGCATTTCGGCCGTGCGGCGGAAGCGAGCCGCGTGGCCCAGCCGACGTTTTCGGCCGCGATCAAGCAGCTCGAAGACACGTTGGGCGTGTTGCTGGTCAATCGTGGTGCACGCTTCCACAGCTTCACGCCGGAAGGCGAGCGCGTGCTGGAATGGGCGCGGCGTATAGTCGGCGATTCCCGTGCGATGCGGCAGGAAATCCGTGCGCTCAAACACGGGCTCGCCGGGCATTTGAAGATCGCGGCGGTGCCCACGGCGCTCGCCATGGTCGCGTCGTTGACCACGCCGTTCCGCCAGCGCCATCCGGAAGTGACCTTCACCATCGTCTCGCGAAACTCGGTCGAGATTTTGGGCTTGCTCGAAAATCTCGAGATCGACGCCGGCCTCACCTATGTCGATAACGAGCCGATCGGCAAGGTGCAGACCGTGCCGCTCTATCGCGAGCATTATGTGCTGCTCACCTCGGCCGATGCGCCGTTGGGCGATCGCGACAGCGTTACCTGGGCCGAAGTGGGGAAGATTCCGCTCTGCTTGCTGACGCAGGATATGCAGAACCGCCGCATCGTCGACCATATGCTGCGCGCGGCGGGCGAGCCGACGCCGCCCACGCTTGAATCGAATTCGATGATCGTGCTGTTCGCCCATGTGCGCACCGGGCGCTGGGCGAGCGTGATGCCGGCGAAGCTCGCCGACACGCTGGGCCTGACGCAGACGATCCGCGCGATCCCGATCGCCGGCGACGAAACCCATCCGACGATCGGCCTGGTCGTGCCCCATCGCGAGCCGATGACGCCGCAAACCGCCGCTCTGGTGGTGGAAGCCAAGCTGCTGGCACAAACCCTGGGTGTGCCCTGAGCGGCGATAGGTTTTTGCTATCGCACCATGGGATTGATTTATTGACCCTTTTCGGGGCTCGGGCGGATGATTCACGCCGGGAGGGAGCCCCGAATGACTTGGGACAATGCGCGCGCCGACGCGATCATCGAGGCACATAAGGCGTTGGACGGGGCGGCATTGCCCATCCTCCACGCGCTGCAAAAGGAATTCGGCTATATCGACGACGCGGCGATCGAACCGGTCGCCAAGGCGCTGAATTTGAGCCGCGCCGAAATCCACGGCGTCGTCACCTTCTATCACGATTTCCGCGCGACCAAGCCGGGCCGCCATGTGCTGCGCGTTTGCCGCGCCGAAGCCTGCCAATCGCGCGGCGCCGACGCACTGGTCGAACATGCGACCGCGCGTGCCAAGGGCCACGACGCGGCACTGACGCTCGAACCGGTTTTCTGCCTGGGCCTGTGCGCGACCGCACCGGCCGCGATGCTGGACGGTGAACTCCACGGCCGCCTGACGCAGAGGCGGCTCGACGCGCTGATCGACGGGTGCGTGCGATGAGCGGCTTGCGCTTTTTCTTGCCGCGCGATGCGGGCGCGTTGGCCGTGGGCGCCGATGCGGTCGCGAAGGCGGTGCATGCGGCGGCGCAAACGCGCGGGCTCGATATCGATCTCGTGCGCACCGGTTCGCGCGGACTTTATTGGCTCGAACCGATGCTGGAAGTCGAGACGCCGCAAGGGCGCATCGCGTTCGGCCCGGTCGAGGCGGACGAGGTTGCTGCGATCCTCGATGCGGCGATGACTGGCAAGCCGCATTCGAAATCGTTGGGCCCGACGGGCGCGATCCCGTTCCTGGCGCGCCAGACGCGCTTGACGTTCGAACGCTGCGGCATCGTCGATCCCTTGGCGCCGGTCGCGTTCAAGGGGCTCGAAGCCGCGCGCGCACTCGGCGCGGCGGCAACGATCGACGCGGTGACGAAATCGGGCTTGCGCGGGCGGGGCGGGGCCGGTTTTCCGACCGGCATCAAGTGGAACACGGTGCGCGCAGCCCAAGGGACACGCAAATACATCGTCTGCAATGCCGACGAGGGCGATTCCGGCACCTTCGCCGACCGCATGTTGATGGAAGGCGATCCTTTCGCGCTGATCGAAGGCATGGCCATCGCCGGCTTCGCGGTCGGGGCGACGAAGGGTTTCGTCTATATCCGCTCCGAATATCCGCACGCCATCGCCACGCTGGACGCGGCGCTACGCATCGCGCGGGCGAACAAGCTGCTGGGCACGGATTTCGATATCGAAATCCGCGTCGGTGCGGGCGCTTATGTGTGCGGCGAGGAAACGGCGTTGCTCGAAAGCCTGGAAGGTCGGCGTGGGACGGTGCGCGCCAAGCCGCCTTTGCCGGCGCATCGCGGGTTGTTCGGCATGCCCACGGTCGTCAACAACGTGATCTCGCTCGCGACCGTGCCGTGGATTTTGGCGAATGGCGCCGACGCCTATCGCGATTTCGGGATGGGCAAGTCGCGCGGCACGATGCCGATCCAGCTTGCCGGTAACGTCAAACATGGCGGCCTGTACGAAACCGCGTTCGGCGTGACGCTCGGCGAATTGGTCGACGACATCGGCGGCGGGACGGCGACCGGCCGTCCGGTGCGCGCGGTGCAGGTCGGCGGACCGCTCGGCGCCTATTTCCCGCGCGCGCTATTCGATACGCCTTTCGACTACGAAGCCTTCGCCGCGCGCGACGGCTTGATCGGCCATGGCGGCATCGTCGTGTTCGACGACTGCGTCGATATGGCCGCGCAAGCCCGCTTCGCGATGGAATTCTGCGCGCATGAATCCTGCGGCAAATGCACGCCCTGCCGCATCGGTTCGACGCGCGGGGTGGAGACGATCGACAAGATCGTCGCCGGTACGGATCGCGCGGCGAACACCGCGTTGCTCGAAGATCTTTGCCAGACGCTGAAATTCGGATCGCTCTGCGCCTTAGGCGGTTTCACGCCCTATCCGGTAATGAGCGCGCTGCATCACTTCCCCGAAGATTTCGGCGCGGGCGGCAAGCTCGCCGCCGCCGAGTGAAGGACCGATCATGGGCCTGATCCACGAAACCGATTACGGCACGAAGCCGAGCGCTGCGGCGAAGACCGTGATGCTCACCATCGACGGCACCAAAGTCGAAGTCGCCGAGGGCACTTCGATCATGCGTGCGGCGATGGAGGCGGGGATCCAGGTCCCGAAGCTCTGCGCGACGGATACGCTCGATGCATTCGGTTCGTGCCGCCTGTGCCTCGTCGAAATCCAGGGCCGCAACGGCACGCCGGCCTCCTGCACCACGCCGGTGGCGGAAGGCTTGGTCGTGTCGACCCAAACGCCGCGCTTGAAGCAACTGCGGCGCGGGGTGATGGAGCTTTATATCTCCGATCACCCGCTCGATTGCCTGACCTGCGCCGCCAACGGCGATTGCGAATTGCAGGACATGGCGGGTGCGGTGGGCTTGCGCGAAGTCCGCTACGGCTATGAAGGCGAGAACCATCTCGGCCTCGCCAAGGACGAGAGCAATCCTTACTTCACGTTCGACTCATCCAAATGCATCGCGTGCTCGCGCTGCGTGCGGGCGTGCGAGGAAACCCAAGGCACTTTCGCGCTGACCATCGAAGGGCGCGGCTTCGGCTCGCGTGTCTCGGCCGGGGCGGGCGATGCGTTCCTTGAATCGGATTGCGTATCCTGCGGTGCTTGCGTGCAAGCGTGCCCGACCGCGACGTTGACCGAGAAATCGGTGATCGAGATCGGCCAGCCCGAGCATTCGGTGGTCACGACTTGTGCCTATTGCGGTGTCGGCTGCTCGTTCAAGGCGGAGATGCGGGGCGAGGAAGTCGTGCGCATGGTGCCGTACAAGGACGGCAAGGCCAATCGCGGCCATTCCTGCGTCAAAGGCCGCTTCGCCTGGGGCTACGCCACGCATAAGGATCGGATTTTGAATCCGATGATCCGCGCCAAGATCACCGATCCGTGGCGCGAGGTGAGCTGGAACGAAGCGCTGACGTATGCCGCGTCGGAATTCAAGCGCATCCAGGCGAAATACGGGCGCAACGCGGTGGGCGGCATTACGTCATCGCGCTGCACGAACGAGGAAACCTATCTGGTACAGAAGCTCGTCCGCGCGGGCTTCGGCAACAACAATGTTGATACTTGTGCGCGCGTCTGCCATTCGCCCACGGGTTACGGGCTGTCGACGACCTACGGCACTTCCGCCGGCACGCAGGATTTCGATTCCGTCGAACACGCAGATGTCGTGGTCGTGATCGGCGCCAACCCGACCGACGGGCATCCGGTCTTCGCCTCGCGCTTGAAGAAGCGCCTGCGCGAGGGGGCCAAGCTGATCGTCATCGATCCGCGCCGCATCGACCTCGTGCGCACCCCGCACGTCGAGGCCGCCCATCATTTGCCGTTGCGCCCCGGCACGAACGTGGCG
>JAIUNH010000179.1 GCA_020161965.1 Pseudomonadota bacterium | reverse complement strand
GAGCCACCGCGCGGCAATCTTCATGATGCAGAAAGCGATAGACGGGCCAGCCCGCCAGCCCGGCCCACGGCTCGACCAGCAGACAGCGCCCGCCGGGTTTCAGCAACCGCGCGATTTCCGCCAATGCCCTGCCGGGGGCTGCAAAATGATGCAGCACATCGATCCCGACGACATTGGCGAACGCGCCGCTCGCGAAGGGTAACGCATGCACGTCGCAGGCGACGTCCACGCCCGACTGCGCACCCAGATCGACATCGACGAAATCCGGCCGCCCGGCGCCATAAAAGCCCGGCCCGCAGCCCAGTTGCAGCGTGCGGCCCGGCATCAGATTCGCGTCGAGCCGCGCGAAAATCTGTTCGCCATACCACTCGGACAGAATCGGTTTTGCGGCCCAGAATTCGCGATGGCGCGTGACCCAATCGGGATCGGTCACTTGCCGCCCGCAATCCGTTTGAACGCCCATTTGACGGTCGCACCCGAAGCGCCCGCCAGCGCCGTGACGACGACTTGTTCGGCGCGCCGGGCGGAGCCGCGCTTGCCGAAATAGACGCTTTCGCCCAGATCGACGCGGGCCCCCGCCGTTTGCAAGCGCCACGCTTGGCCCGACGGCAATCGCAGCAACGCCGCCGCGCCATTTTGAATGACGGAGACCTGCACGTCGGGATGCAGATGGAAGCGGATATCGAAGCGCGTCGTCGTCAATACGGGCGGTTTGCCGTCGACGGGGACGAGCGAATCTTCGCCGCGCAAATCCTGCCCGTCGCCGGCCACGAAAATCCGGCGGCGATGGACGAAGCCCAAGCGGCCGACATAGCCGTCATGCGCGAGGTCGAGCCAGACATTGCCGTCGGCTTCCTCGCGATTGGCGTCGACATGGCTGGGCCGGCTGAGCAAGCCGCCCGGTGCCACCGGCGAGGAATCCGCATCTTCCGCGCACAAGGTCGAATGCGCCGCCGTTGCGCGCAAAGCGAGCGACCATTCGCTGTCGTCGCGCGGGCCCGCACCGCAATTGACGATCAAGCGTTCGCGGCCGCACGACATTTCGAAGGACAACGTACCGGCATGGGCTTGCGCCGCGTAATTGCCGTCGACCGGCAGGCCGGAATCGACGATCAAGGTCAGACGATCCGACGTAATGCGATCGAACCCGGCCGCGACCGCGCGTGCGGTCGGCAGATCGGGCCATTGCGCACGCGCCAAAACGGCGTCGATGGCCGCGGCTTCTTCTTCGTTCGAATCGTTGAACAACGCGAATGCGCCGTCGCCATGGCGGAAGAACCGCACGGCGGGCGCGAGTTTTTCGATCGCGCGATGCAGCGCATCGGGGGTGCGCCCGCTCGCCCCTTCGATCGCAGCGCGCGCATCGACCAAACAGGTCAACGCGCGCAATTGCGCGGAAGGCGAGCGCGACGCGTGGAACCCGTCGTTCAACAAATCCATGCCCGCCGCACGGGCCATCGCTTCCGCCAAACCGGGCAAACCAGGGCCGCTCACCACGCCGCAAGCTTGGGCGTAGACGAGCCCGCGTAGCGCCGACAAGCGGCCGAGCCCAGTGGGCTCGTCCATCGCCACGCGCGCCAAATGGCGCGCTTGGCGGGCGACGGATTCGAGCAAGAGCGGCCCCAGCGCATCGCCTTCGCCGCGCGACAGGAAGGGCGCGTGCGCGAGCCACGACGCAATACGTTTGCCCGTCGGCTCGGCATCCCAAGCGACCGGCTTCCAGCCGCGATGGGCAAGGATCCAATCTTCGACCAAAGCCCGCGCGCGCGCTTGCGCAAGCTCGTTGCCCAGCGCCGCGAGATCGTCGAGCCATTCGAAGGAATTCAATTCGACGACGGCGGCGCGCGTCAGATCGGGCGCCGTCCAGTCCGGCCGTTCGGGCTTCAACGCGCGGCCCGCACAAACCAAACGCCCGCCGACGATCGCTTCGCCGCGCGCGATGGAACCGGGCAAAGGCGGCGGGGCGAGGCGCGCAAGCCGTGCGGGCGCTCGCCCGCCGATCAGCATGCCGTAGAGGAACGAGCCGTGCCAGGCATCGGCCATGCGCGAGCGCGTGGCTTTGCGCTTGGGCATCGATCAGGCTCCGCGCAAGCGGCGCAGATTGTCCGCGTATTTGGCGGGGCCGCCCGAAAAACCCGCCGTGCCTGCGACCAGCACATCCGCACCGGCGGTGCGCACCAGCGGCGCCGTCTTTTCGTTCACGCCGCCGTCGACCTCGAGATCGATGGCGCGGCCGGTCGCGTCGATGCGTTTGCGCAAGCGCGCGAGCTTGTCGAGCGCCGTTTCGATAAAGCTTTGTCCGCCGAAGCCGGGATTGACCGACATAACGAGCACGAGATCGACATCGCCCAGCACGGGATCGACCGCTTCGATCGGCGTGCCGGGATTGATCGAGACGCCGGCTTTTTTGCCGAGGCTCTTGATCAATTGAACGGTGCGATGGATATGCGGACCCGCTTCGGGATGCACCGTCAGAATATCCGCACCCGCATCGGCGAATTCCTTGATGAAGGGATCGACCGGCGAAATCATCAAATGCACGTCGAGCGGCAATTTGGTGTGCGGGCGGATGGCGCGCACGATCATCGGCCCCAAGGTGATATTGGGCACGAAATGCCCGTCCATCACATCGACATGGATGTAATCCGCACCCGCCGCTTCCATGGCGCGGATTTCTTCGCCCAGTTTGGCGAAATCGGCCGACAGGATCGACGGTGCCAGACGGATTTTCTGCTGCACGAGGGCACCTCTTCCTTCTACCAGCCCATGTATCAGTGTGGGCCCATCGGGGCAAGGGATGGTGGGTCGCAGGATCGGCGGTAACGCCGTGGATTTATCGCATGTCAGCGGCGAGGGCGATGGCTATAATCCGCCGCCTTCGGACGACCCAAGTCCCGTTAGCGCCTTGTAACGACTGTCGATTTGCCCCTTATGCGTCGTCTTGCGGCCCCTTCTTTGACCGTTCTCGCCCTGGCCTTCGGGCTGTGGGCCGGGATGCCTGACTCCGCCGCCGCACAAGGCCGGGGGGCTTCCGACAATTTGCCGGTGCTGCTGACCTCCGACGAAATGACGTCGGACGAGGAATTGGGCGTCGTCACCGCGTCGGGCAATGTCGAGATCGCGCATGGCGGCCGCATCCTGCGCGCCGACACGCTGACCTATAACCGGCGCACGGGCGTCGTCACCGCATCGGGCAATGTTTCGGTCGTCGAAGCGTCGGGCGAAGTCGCCTTCGCCGAGTATGTCGAGCTGACGAGCGACCTTCGCGACGGCGTGATGCGCAATATCCGCACGATGCTGGCCGACCAAAGCCGCTTCGCCGCCGTGACTGCGCGCCGTTCCGACGGTTCGCGCACCGTGATGCGCCGCGCGACCTACAGTCCGTGCGAGCCTTGCGAGAAGGATCCGACACGCGCGCCGATCTGCCAGCTGCGCGCGAGCCGCATCACCCACGATGCCGAGCAGAAGGAAATCGTCTACGACGACGCGTGGATGGAAATCGCCGGCGTGCCGGTGTTCTATACGCCCTATCTTTCGCATCCCGACGGCACCGAGAAGCGCAAATCGGGCTTCCTGCCGCCGGATGTCGCGACGTCGTCGCGTAACGGGACGATGCTGGCCACACCCTATTATTGGACACTGGGCCCGTCGGCCGATTTGACCGTCACGCCCGTGTTCAACTCGAACGACAATCCGCTGATGGCGGCCGAGTATCGTGAGCGGATGCGTAACGGCGAGTTCAGCGCGGATGCTTCGTTTTTGCGCACGCGGCGCGAAGGCGAAGGCTATCCCGATTGGCGCGGCCATATTCGCGCGCAAAGCAAAATCAATCTCGACGACAATTGGCGCACCGGCTTCGATCTCGCGCGCGCATCCGACAAGACCTATATCGAACGCTACCGCATAAGGCAGCGTTTCCGCTTTCTGGATCAGGATGCGCTGACCAGTCGCGCCTATGTCGAAGGGTTCCGCGATCGCGGCTATGCGGTCGTCGACGCCTTTTCCTTCCAAGGTCTGCGCCCCGAGGACGATCCCGGCCGCACGCCGATCGTGCTGCCCCAGATGCGATATAGCTGGTACGGCGAGCCGGGCACGATGGGCGGGCGTTATACGTTCGACGCCTCGGCAGCATCGATCTATCGCGACGACGATGTTCGCGCACAGCGCGGCACGATGCTGGGCGGCTGGGCCCTGCCCTACACGACGCGCACGGGCGAGATCTATACCCTCGCCGCCAATGTGCAAGCCGACATGTTCCATTCGTCGAACGCGGCCTATGGCTCGCGCGACGCGTTCCAGCCGAGCGAGACGGGTTTCGCCGCGCGCGCCGTGCCGCAATTGGCGTTGTCCTGGCGCCTGCCGCTAATCCGGCGTTTCGAGAACGCGAATCTGATCGTTGAGCCGATCTCGGCGCTTTACGTGGCGCCCAACGCCGGCAGCCAACGCAATTTGCCCAACGAAGATAGCCGCGGCTTGACCTTCGACGATACCAGCCTATTCCGACTGAATCGCTTCTCGGGTTACGACCGATTGGAAACGGGACAGCGTCTGGTGACCGGCGTCAATACCGAATGGTCAAACCGATGGAGTCAGCGTTTCGGCGTGTTTCTGGGCCAGCAATACCGAATGAACGACGAAGCGGCCCTGCAGAAAGGCTCGGGTGCCGATACGCGATTTTCCGATTTCGTCGGACGCGTGCTGGCAACGCCGCATGAATGGGTAAGCGCCAATTACAGGTTCCAGATCGACAACCGGAGTCGCGAGTTGCTGCGTTCGATCACCAGCGTCGCGCTGGGACCACAAGCACTACGCTACGGCCTATCGCATACGCGCGTCGATCGGTCGATCCAGCCGACAGCCCTGGTTTCGATCAATCAATTGTCGCACTCGTTGAGCACGCGCTTCAACGAGGTCTGGCGCCTGACTGGGCGTGTGGTGCAGTCGCTCGGTCAGGATGACGGAATCCTGCTCGCCGGCGCCACATTGGTCTATGACGACGATTGTTTCTTGTGGGGGGTGGATCTGCAGCGCCGGAACATTGGCCGCGCCGAAATTCCTCCCGATACGGCGATCCTGTTCCGTTTCGGGTTCCGCAATCTGGGCGAGCTCGCGCTACGCGGGCTTTAAAATCGAATCAACGCTGCAGCCGTCGGAATTCGATAGCGATTTGATTCCGGATATCGTCGGCCACGAGTTCGAGCACGCGCTCGCGCGCGTTCTGCAACGCCGTCAAAGTGGCGAATTCGGAATTCGTGATTTCGTAGTCCGTCGAGAAACTTGAATTTCCGGCGAAGATCCGTCGATTCGAGGCGTCGCGCACTTCGTAATTCGCGATGGCGCTATAGCCCATTCGACTAATCACATCGTCGCGGCGCAGCGCCAGCACCTGGCGCGGCTCGAAAAGCTTGACCGCCAAAGAGTAGTTCGCGCTCGAGGCCTCGCCGCGCGGCGCTATTCGATCGAGCAGGTAATTACGCAAAATCTGCCCCTGACGATCGGGGATCGGCTCGATTAGCATCGGCGGCAATACAGCCAATGCACCGCGCTGGGCGTGCAAGGGCTCAAAGCCGCAAGCGGCGAGGACGGGCGCCGCAGCAGCCAAAATCAGAAACGCCCGGCGATCAATGTGTCGCATAGCGCAGCTCCCGGGAACAACTCCGGCCCCGCCAAACGCTGTTCACATCGAGGGCAAACGCCCCGGAACTACCGCCCTGCAACACACGGCCGGGGGTACGGCCAGCCGCGAGCGCCGTGTCCCGATCGAGGCAATCGGCGCCGACGATCAGCGTCGACACTGTTATGATGCGGTTCTTGTTCGCGTCGGCTGGACCCGCGAAGCCTATCTTCGCGGCGCACAAACGCTTGGGCCCAACCTCGCCTGCCCGATCGGCCCCCGATGACAATTCGCGCGCGCGCTCGACCGAAATGTCGAATTCGACGACATCATGGTGGTGCGCAAGCCCGACCGCGAGTGGCAGCCCGGGATATCCATGCCGGATAACAGCGGCCATTTTAGACAAAGCCATAGGGAGCGATTCCTTGAATTGCCGGCCCTTTGGTAGCGTTTGGCGAGGCCGCGCGCAACCCGCCCTGTGCGAATGCTTCGTGCCGAGCCAGCCGCCCGGGATCGGCGCGGGTACGCCATATCGAGACTTGCGCCGACGACCAATATCAGCTTAATCGGGGCATGTCGCACGACCTGCGCGAAAGCCCCGTCGATCCGCTTTTCGATACGATCGGTCCATGAACGATCAGACCCCTTACGGATTTTCGACGATGTCGCCGGCGGTGGCCGAGGCCCACAACTATACGGCCTGGATCGTCGATACTTTCCGTCCCTTCGTCGGGCAGGATCTGCTGGAGATCGGCACGGGTTTCGGAAATTACCGTCGGCACTTTCCGCAGACAAGGACCTACACCAGCGTCGATATCGATGCCGTTGCGGTCGCAGCGGCTTCGGCGGCCGACCCGAGCGGCCGGTACTTATGCGCCGACGTGTCCGCGCCGGAGTTCGACGCGATTGCGGGACTCGACAAGTACGACACGGTGCTTTGCGCCAACGTCCTGGAACATATTCCCGATCATCGGTCGGCACTGAAGAACATGGTCGCGGCCTTGACGGCCAGCGGTCATCTTCTGCTGTTCGTACCGGCGCATCAGGCGCTGTTCGGCACGATGGATACGTTGGCGGGACATTTGCGTCGATATTCTTTGAACGCACTCGCCGAACTTGTGACCGAATGCGGCGGCCGCGTGATTCACGCGCGCTATTTCAATCCGATCGGCGGCATCGGCTGGTGGGTCAATCGCAAGCGACCTTACGCTTCACTGGACGACGCCGGGCTCAACCGACAAATCCGGCTGTTCGATCGCTACGCGATCCCATTATCGCGCGCGCTCGATCCGTTGACGCGCGGGTTCTTCGGACAATCCTTGGTGCTGGTGGCGCGCAAATGATCTCGGTGGTCGTACCCGCCTTCAACGAGAAGGACGCCATCGTCGTCACGATCGACGAGATACGAAAGATGCTCGACGGTGCGGGCTGGTCAGATGCGGAGATTGTGATCGTCGACGACGGATCGACCGACGGCACGGCCGATCGGGCGGAAGCGGCGGGGGCGCGCGTGATCCGGCATCCTACCAACGGCGGCTACGGCCGTGCGCTCAAATCCGGCATTTCCGCGGCGAGCCACCCGATCGTAGCGATCACGGACGCCGACGGCACCTATCCCATCGCGCGGATTCCCGAGCTGAAAGCAATGCTCGATCGCGGTTTCAATATGGCGGTCGGCGCGCGCCAAGGTGCCGCCTATCGCGAGTCGGCGATAAAACATCCACTGCGCGTGCTCTTGCGGTGGCTGGTGGAGTTCACGGCTGGACAACGCATCCCGGATCCGAACTCCGGATTGCGGGTTTTCTACCGCGACGAAATCGTGACGTTCTTCCCGCAACTTTCGAATGCATTCAGCTTCACGACGTCGAGCACGCTCGCGTATATGCTGACCGGGCGGTTCGTCGTCTATCTGCCGA
>JAIUNH010000178.1 GCA_020161965.1 Pseudomonadota bacterium | reverse complement strand
GAGGATTCGCTGCTCGCCGGTAGCCAAGCCGCACTCGCGCGCCAGACCTTCCGCCTGATGGATCCGGATTCGCAGCGCATGATGGCTTTGCGGGCCGACATGACGCCGCAGGTCGCACGCATTGCGGCCACGCGCCTGAAAGGCGAAGCGCGGCCGTTGCGCCTTTGCTATGCGGGGCAGGTCATGCGCGTGAAGGGCGATGCGTTGCGCCCCGAACGCCAATTCGGCCAAGTCGGCGCCGAGTTGATCGGCGCATCGGAAGCGCAAGCCGATAGCGAGATCGTAACGATGGCGGCCGATGCGCTGGGCCAAGTCGGTGCCGCGAATATCTCGATCGATCTCGCCATCCCCTATCTCGTGTCGGCGGTCGTCGCGGCCCATCCCGATCCGGGCCCGGTCGCGAAGGAAGCGATCCGCGTGGCGCTGGAAAAGCGCGATGGCGAAACGCTCGCACGCGTCGGCCGCGAAGCGGGTGCCGTGCTCGCCAAGCTCGTCGCGGCCTCCGGTCCGGTCGAGAAGGCGCTGCCCGCGTTGAAGGCGCTGGATCTGCCCGCGGACGCCAAGCGCGAAATCGCGCGGTTGGAGCAGGCCGTCGGTTTGATCCGTGCGGCGCGCCCCGATTTGGCGTTGACGGTCGATGCCGTCGAGCGGCGCGGCTTCGAATATCAGCAAGGCTTGAGCTTCACCGTGTTCGCGCGCGGCGTGCGCGGCGAATTGGGGCGCGGCGGGCGTTATCTCGCCGGCGAAGACCTCATGGAAGGAGCGGGCGAAACCGCGACGGGCGTCACGCTGTTCACCGATACGGTGTTGCGCGCGTTGCCGTTCCCGCCGCCGCGCAAATGCGTGTTCGTGCCGGCCGATGCGCCGGCGGGCACGGAATCCGAATTGCGCCGCCAAGGCGAAATCGCGCTGCGCGGCTTCGCCGCCGGGGCGGATCCGAAATCTCTGGGCTGCACGCATGTCTGGCGTGCCGGCGCCGTCGTCAAGATCGAAGGGTAAGCAACATGACCAACGTCACCGTCGTCGGATCGCAATGGGGCGACGAAGGCAAAGGCAAGATCGTCGATTGGCTGTCGGAACGCGCCGAGATCGTCGTGCGTTTCCAAGGCGGCCATAACGCCGGCCATACGCTGGTCATCGATGGCGTGACTTATAAGCTGTCGCTGCTGCCGTCGAGCGTGGTGCGCAAGGGCAAGATCGGCGTCGTCGGCAACGGCGTGGTCGTCGATCCCTGGCATTTGCTGAAGGAGATCGCCGCGATCCGCGAAAAGGGTGTGGATGTCGGCCCGCATAATCTGCGCGTGGCGGAAAACGCCGCGCTGATTCTGCCGCTGCATGGCGAGATCGATCGCCTGCGCGAAGAAGCGCGCGGCAGCGCCAAGATCGGTACGACCGGGCGCGGTATTGGCCCCGCCTACGAAGACAAGGTCGCGCGTCGCGCGATCCGCTTGTGCGATCTGTTCGACGGGCCCACGCTCGACGCCAAGCTCGAAGAGTTGTGCCGCCATCACGACGCGCTGCGCAAAGGCATGGGCTTCGAGAAGGTCGACCGCGTCACGCTGCGCAAGCAGTTGCAGGAACTCGCGCCCCAGTTGGCGCCCTATGCCGATTCGGTATGGCCGTTCCTGGGCGATTCCAGCAAAGCGGGCAAGCGCATCCTGTTCGAGGGCGCGCAAGGCGCGTTGCTCGACGTCGATCACGGCACCTATCCGTTCGTCACCTCGTCGAACACGGTGGCAGCACAAGCCGCGACCGGCTCGGGAATGGGCCCGCACGAAGTCGGCTATGTGCTCGGCATCACCAAGGCCTACACGACGCGCGTGGGCTCCGGCCCGTTCCCGACGGAGCTCACCGATTCGATCGGCCGGCATCTCGGCGAGCGCGGGCATGAATTCGGCACGGTCACGGGGCGCGCGCGCCGCTGCGGCTGGTTCGACGCGGTGCTGGTGCGCCAGACCGTGCGCACCGGCGGCATTCGCGGCATCGCGCTCACCAAGCTCGACGTGCTCGACGGGCTCGACGAGATCAAGGTTTGCGTCGCCTACGATATCGGCGGCAAGCGCTACGATCGTTTGCCCGCCGCTCAGCATCTGCAAGCGCAGGCGGCACCCATCTACGAAACGCTGCCGGGTTGGAAGGAATCGACCCAGGGCGCGCGGTCCTGGGCCGAGCTGCCGGCGGCGGCCGTGAAGTACATCGTGCGGATCGAGGAATTGATCGGCGCGCGCGTCGCATTGCTGTCCACGAGCCCCGAACGCAACGATACGATCCTGGTCGAGGACCCGTTTGCCGATTGATTTCGTTGGTTAAATCGGTTCGTTAACCAGTTTTCGACAAACACGGCTTAAATTCGGGGGATCGATCCGGGAAACGCGGAGGACGGCTTATGGCCGAGCCGGCCAATCAGCGCGATGACGACGACGAGAAGGGCGGCCCCGCCAAGGGACCGTCCGGCACGTCCGTTCCGCTCGCGGGTCGGTTCAAGATCTATCCGTCGTCGCCCGTCCCCGAAATGTCGACCGCCAGCGTTCGCGCCTATCTCGCGGTCGACGAGCGCGACACGATCGGCCAGCGTGTGGCGCTGATCTGCGGCCCGGAGATTCCGCCGCGGCTGGAGATGGCCAAGAACATCAAGGGCGTCGAACGGCCCGGCCTGTTGCGGCTTTACGAATTCGGCTTGGTCGATTGGCCGGGCGCTTCGGCGCGGCGCCTGGCGTTCATTTACGACCTGCCCGAGGGCGGACCGCTGTGGCGCGGCAACACCGCGCGCGACGAATGGCCCGCACCGCGTTTGCTCAGCCATTTTCTGTTTCCGCTCGCCAATGCGCTGGGCGAGTTGTTCCACCGCAACGTCACCCATCGCGGCATTCGCCCGACCAATCTTTTTTGGCTCGACGAAGCGCGCACGCGCATCGTGCTGGGGCCGTCCTTCCACGTGCCCGGCGGGTTCGAGCAACCCGCCCCGCTGGAGCCCATCGAACGCGCGATGGCCGATCCCGACGCGCGCGGCTCGGGCACGCGCGAAGACGATATGTTCGCGCTGGGCATGACGCTGCTGGCCTTCGCGCAAGGTTACATGCCCGGCCAAGGCATGGATGTGGACGAGCAATTCGCGCGGCGCGTGGATCGCGGCACGTTCGACTCGCTCGCGGACCTCACCCGCATCGCGCCGCAGGTGATGGAAGTGCTGCGCGGCCTGACCAACGATTGGGAGCAGGATCGCTGGACGCTGGAAATGCTGAAGGGCTTCCTCGACGGCAAGCGCCAGCAGGTGAACCCGTCCTCGCCGCTCGTCTTGCGCGCGGCCAAGGGCTATCGCTTCGGCGGGCGCGAATACAAAACGCCGCGCGATTTGGCGCATGGGCTCGGACGGCGCTGGGAAGCGGCGGTGGGCGAATTGCGCAACGGCAATATCGCGATGTGGATCCGCAACACGCTGGGCGATCAGAAGCTGCATGATCGCCTGAACGCGGCGGTGCGCGAACCCAGCGGCGATCCCAACCCGACTTATTCCGATGCGCTGACGGTGGCGCGCGCGTCGATCGTGCTCGATCCGTTGGCGCCGATCCGTTTTCGCGGCCACAGCATCCATGTCGACGGGCTGGGCACGGCGATCGCGGTCGCCATGCGCAAACCCGGCGGCGGGCCGATTTTCGCGGACCTGATCCGCAGCCGCGTGATCGGCTTGTGGACGATGCTGCATAAATCGGCGGGCGGGCGCGGTCTGCCGCCGGCGGGCTTCGTCGAACGCCTGGGCAAATGGATCGAAGACCCGGCCCCCGGCAACGGCATCGAGCGCGTGCTCTACGAACTCAATCCCAATCTGCCGTGCTTCTCCGAACTCGCCGCCGGCATGTGGGTGTCCGAACCCGATCAGGTGCTGGAAGCTTTGGAAGCCGCCGCCGGTTCCGGCCACAAGCCGATCGATCGGCACATCGCCGCCTTCCTTGCGGTGCATGCGGGTGCGGACCCGGCACAGATCCGCGTGCTGATGAATCCCGAACAAGTCGATCTGTCGGGCGGCATGTCGATTCTGCGCATGCTCTCCGATCTTCAAGAACGCTTCGGCCCGCCGATGGTGCCGCGTTTGACCGCATGGTGCGCCACGTTGGTGCGCGGCTATGTCGACGGGATCAACCATTTGCCGCTGCGCCAATCGCAGATCGAGCGGCTCAATCAAGTCGCCGAAGAAGGCAATCTCAAAGCGCTGCTCGAACTCGTCGATAACGAGAAAATGCGCGAGGTCGATCATTGGGGCTTCGACGCCGCCAAGGAAGCCTATGTCGCGGCGGGCGCGGAAATGGTCGAAATTCGCGGCGGTGCGAAACAGCGCGCGCATGCCGCGATGCTCGCCGGTAAGGAAACGGCGGCGCTGACATCCGCGTCGTTGTCGGGCGTCGTCGGTATCGGCTCCATTCTTTGGCGGATTTTGTTTTAGCCATGGCCAAGCAACCCAAATCGGCGAAGAAGGGCCCCAGCGCCATGACGCTCGCCATGGCGGGGACGGGCGTCATCGCCATCGTCGCGTGGCTTGCCTATAACGTGCCGTGGCTGTGCCTGTTCGTCGTCGCGGGTTTCCTGCCCACGCTCGCCGCCGCGATCGTCGACCCCACGCGCCAGAAACACGACGCGATCGCCGTGGGTACGATGAGCATGGGCGCGATGCTGCCCTTCCTGCTCGACGGTTTCGCGATGATGGGCCGCACCGGCGGGCGCGAAATTCTGGGCAACGCCTTCGCGTGGTTGTCGGTCTATGGCGCGGCCGTGTTCGCCTGGGGCTTGTGCTGGCTGTTCCCGATCGTCGCGAACATCATTTACGAGAATCGCGCACAGAACCGCTTGCGCCAGTTGCAGCGGCGCCAGAACTCGCTCGAAACCGAATGGGGCGAGCGGGTGAAGGAACTCGCCGACCTGCCGCCGCAGTAATCGCCGTCAGGCCGCCCCGCGTTCGACGGTAAGCCCCGCGTTTTCCAACTCGCCGACCAGCTTGTCGCCATGGGCGCGATCGACGACTTCGATCGTCGCTTCGACCGTCACCGCGCGCGCGGAGCGTTCGGTGAAGGTGCGCTGGTGCTCGACCTCGACGATATTGCCGCCCGCCTTGCCGATGCGCCCGGCCAGATCGGCGAGTGCGCCGGGGCGGTCGGGAATCTCGATCGACAAACGCAGCAAGCGCCCGTCACGCGCGAGTCCCCGCAGCAGCACGCTCGACAACACGCGCGTGTCGATATTGCCGCCGCACAGGACGAGGCCCACTTTGCGGCCCTTGAAGCGTTCGGGATGGGCGAGCAACGCGGCGAGACCGGCGGCACCCGCACCCTCGGCGACGGTCTTTTCGATTTCGATCAGCAGCACGATAGCGCGTTCGACATCCAATTCGTCGACCACGACCACGTCGCGGACCAGCTTGTCGATGACCGGCCAGCATTGCGCGCCGACATCGGCGACCGCGATGCCCTCGGCGATCGTCGTGCCGCCGGTATGGACCTTTTCGCCGGCTTTGCGTTGTGCGGCGGAGGCGAAGGCTTCGACCTCGACGCCGAAAATCTCGATCGCCGGATTGATCGACTTGGCCGCGACGGCACAGCCCGAAATCATCCCGCCGCCGCCGATCGGGATCACCAGCGTGTCGAGATCGGGGAAATCGGCCAGCATTTCCAGCGCCAGCGTGCCTTGGCCCGCCATGATCGCCGGATCGTCGTAGGGATGGACGAAGACCAGATTTTCCTTCGCCGCCAGATCGCGCGCGAAGGCGGCCGCTTCGGTCAGCGCGTCGCCCTGAAGCTCGACGCGCGCACCATGATCGCGCGTGCGCGCGACCTTGGTGAAGGGCGTCGCCTTGGGCATCACGATCGTCGCTTTGATGCCCAAACGCTTGGCGTGATAGGCGACCGCTTGGGCATGATTGCCCGCCGACATCGCGATCACGCCGCGTTTGCGTTCCTCGGGACTCAGCAACAGCAGCTTGTTGAGGGCGCCGCGTTCCTTGAACGACGCCACGTATTGATGGTTCTCGAACTTGATGCGCACGTCGGCGCCGGTGACGGCGGAGAGCGTGGCCGAGCGCAAGGTCGGCGTGCGCAGAACCTGGCCTTGGATGCGCGCGGCGGCGGCGGCGATATCGGCGGCGTTGATGCTGATCGGATCGGTCATTACTTGCGCCCGTAAGAGTCTTCGAGGCGCACGATATCGTCCTCGCCCAGATAAGAACCTGACTGCACCTCGACGATATGCAGCATCTCGGTGCCGGGATTTTCCAGGCGGTGGACGCAGCCGACGGGGATGTAGGCGGACATGTTCTCGCGCAAGGTCAGCACGTCCTCGTCGCGCGTGACGCGCGCGATCCCTTGCACGACGACCCAATGCTCGGCGCGTTGGGCGTGCTTCTGCAGCGAGATTTTGGCGCCGGGCTTCACCGACAAGCGCTTCACCTGGAAGCGCGGCCCCAGATCGATCGTCTGATAGCTGCCCCAGGGGCGATGGACTTCGGTGTGCAGGCTCGCTTCGCTGCGCCCGGCCGCCTTCAGGCGATCGACGATGCGCTTCACGTGCTGCGCCTTGTCCTTGCGCGCGACCAGCGTGGCGTCGCGCGTATCGACGACGATCAGATCGTCCACGCCGATGGTCGCGAGCAAACGGCCTTCGGTGCGCAGATACGAATTATGCGTATCCTCGGCGATCACGTCGCCGCGCACCACGTTGCCGTCGGCGTCGCGCGTGCCCAAATCCCACAACGCGTCCCAAGCACCCACATCCGACCAGCCCATCGACGCGGGCACCACGGCCGCAAGGCTCGTGCGTTCCATCACCGCGTAGTCGATCGATTTCGACGGGGCGGCGGCGAAAGCCTCCTTGTCCAGGCGCACGAAATCGAGATCGCGCTTGGCCTTGGCGACGGCGTCCTTCGCGGCGCGCGCGATCGCGGGTTCGAATTTCTCGGTCTCCGCCAGGAAGATCGCGGCGGGCAGCATGAACATGCCCGAGTTCCATGCCCAGCCGCCCTCGGCGAGATATTTCTTCGCGGTGTCTAGATCGGGCTTCTCGACGAAACGCTCGACCGTATAGGCGCCGTCGAGGCCGGGCAGGGCGGCCCCGCGCTTGATATAGCCGTAGCCGGTTTCGGGGCGCTCGGGCTCGATGCCGAAGGTCACGAGCTTGCCGGCACGCGCACCCGCTGCCGCTTTCGCCGCGGCTTGGGCGAACGAAGCGACGTCGGAGATCGCGTGGTCGGACGGCAGCAGCATCATGATCTCGCCCGGCTCCAGCAACGCGGCGGCGGCCGCGGCGGCGGGGGCGGTGTTGCGCCCGACGGGCTCGAGAATCATCGCGCGCGGGGCGATGCCGATTTGGCGCAATTGCTCGGCGATGGCGAAGCGGTGCTCTTCGTTGCACACGATGATGGGGGCGCCGAAGCTTTCGCCGCCGCAACGCGCGGCCGTGTCTTGAATCAGGCTGCGCGTTCCCGCCAGCGCCAGAAGCTGCTTGGGATAGGTCTCGCGCGACAGGGGCCACAGCCGCGTGCCCGCACCCCCGGACAGGA
>JAIUNH010000177.1 GCA_020161965.1 Pseudomonadota bacterium | reverse complement strand
CCCCCCGCCGGAAAATACTCGCGGTACAGCCCGGTCACCGCTGCGATGGCCCCGGCGTCGATATGCGTCACGAAGCGCGGCTGGCGGTAGAACTGCTCGTCCGGCGTCTCGTCGGTCGGGATGCGATAGGCGCCGTCGAGCCAGCGGCGCATATCCTCGTCCTTGCACCGCGCCGAACAGAAGGGCCGGAAATCCGCATGCGCAGCGCGCTTGCAAATCGGGCAGCCCGATTTCTTCGGTTTCTTCGGCAAGGGCACGACCTGGCTCATTCGCCGGCCCGCCCCTGCGACCTCGCACGCGTCATCTCGACCAAGCCGCCGGCGGTGATGCCGAGCACGTCGACGCGGCGACGATCGTGGCGCGTGGCGTGTTTGAATGCGTCGAGCAAACGCGCACGCTCGCCCGGCTTCACCACGCGCAAGATATCGACCGCGATCAACCCCGCCAGATCGCGCAAGCGGATCTGGCGCGCGATCTCGCGCGCGGCTTCCAGATCGATGGTCAATGCGTCGTCCTTCGACGCACCCGAATTCACATCGATCGCGACGAGCGCTGCCGTGCGCTCGACGGAGAGCCACGCACCCGATTGCAGATCGACGCGCGGTGTGGCCAGCTTCTCCAATAGGCTCGCCGCGTCGTGACGGTCGAAGGCGAATTTGTCGTGCGTAACCCCCGCGAGCTTCGCGAGTTCGGCATCGGGGGTGAGTACGCGTGCTTCGGGTGCCCCCAGCGTGCGCACCAAGGCGGTCACCGCATCGTCCGACGACAGCATTTCGGGCGCGCCGTCGCGCACGAACGAAGCGGCCTTCGCGCGCAACGCGTCGATCTCCGCGCCCAAAGTCGCGTCATCGATTTCGAGGGCCCCGCCGCGCAAGATCAAGCCTTCGCCTTCGCGCAGGAACGTATGCGCGCGGCCCTGCAACGCCTCGCGCTTGACGGCGGAAATGCGCTTGGACACCGACGCACCCTTGCCGCCCGGCAGCAGCACGACGTTCGCCCCTTCCAGCGCCAGGCGCATGGAAATCCGCGCGCGCTTATCGGCGGCGGGCGGCTCGATCACTTGGACCAGCAGCGTGCGGCCCGGTTGCGGCGGGTTCGGCGTATCCAGCAACGCGACCAGCCCACCCGGCAGATCGACGAACACGCCGCCATGCACCGCCCGCGCGACGCGCACGCGATGGATTGTGCCCACGGCGACGCGCCGGTCGGCGGGCTCGCGCGCGATATCGACCAATTGGCGCTGCGAAAAACCGACCGCGCGGATCATGTCGCCGTCGCGGTCGATCAGGATTTCGTCGATTTTGCCGCTCATGCGCCGGCTCCGGCAAGTAGCGCTTCGGTCATGTGGAGATCGAGGCCGATGACATTCGAAAATGAGCCCGACAGGAACCGCGCGAACACGGCGGCGCGGCCTTGCAACGCGTAGCCGCCGGCACAGCCGCGCCATTCGCCAGTCGCGAGATAGGCGTCGATCTCACGATCCGTCAGGCGTTTGAAGGTAAGGATGGTTTCCGAGACGCGCACGCGCGGCTTTTGCCCTGGCGCGATCAGACAGATGCCGCCAATCACGCGATGGCGACGGCCGGAAAGCAAATTCAAATGCCGACGCGCCTCGGCCGGATCGTCGGTCTTCGGCAACATGCGCCGTCCGCAGGCGACGACCGTGTCCGCCCCCAGCACCAACGCATCGGGGCGCGATGCCGCCACCGCCTGCGCCTTCAACAGCGCAAGCCGTGCCGCGAGCGCGCGGGGCGTTTCGCCGGGGCGTTCGGTTTCGTCGGCGTCGGCAGGAAGGATTTCGGCCGGGATACGGCCGATCTGCGCCAGCAACTCGCGCCGGCGCGGACTCGCGGAGGCGAGGACGAGCGGCGGCGCCAAAACGGCCCCGCTTACTTGAAGCGGAACGTGATCCGACCCTTGGTCAGATCGTAGGGCGTCATCTCGACATTGACGCGGTCGCCCGCGAGCACGCGGATGCGGTTCTTGCGCATCTTGCCCGAGGTGTGGGCGAGCACTTCGTGATTGTTGTCGAGCTTCACGCGGAACATCGCGTTGGGCAGAAGTTCCTGCACCACGCCCGAGAACTCGATCAGACCTTCTTTCGCCATGGATCTCCGGTAGGTTCTGGACTCCGCCACCAGGGGCGGGATCGGGGCCGCAACATGGCCCCGAAGCGAGGCGAGGTCAAGCCTCGCCCGCCTTGCCGAAATCGGCCGCGACACCTTCAAAACGCTGGAGAATCCGCGTTTTCAGCCCGTCGCGCAGGGAACGGTAACCTTCCATGCGCGCTTCGCGGCTGCCTTCCTCGATCAAATTCGGGTCGAAAGTGGGCCAATACTCGACCTCGCAGGCCATGATCCGGGTGAGTTCCAGGGCCTTGTGATGCGCTTCGGGGCTCAAGGTCACGATCAAATCGAAGGAGCTATCGTGGAGTTCATCCAGGGTTTTGGCTTTGTGGCGCTGGATATCGACACCCAGCTCCGACAGTGCTGCGATGACGAAAGGATCGACGTCCTGGCGCTTCACGCCCGCGGAATCGACATAGATTTTTGTGCCGAGCAGCTTCTTGGCAAGCCCCTCCGCCATCGGCGAGCGGACCGAGTTATGCGTGCAACAGAACAGGACGCTGCCGATCTTGTCGGTCATGGCGGCCGCCCCTAGCCCCGGATATGCAGCACGCAGATCAGCGTGAACAAGCGGCGCGCGGTGTTGAAGTCCATGACCATCTTGCCTTCCAGCCGATCGCGCAAAAGCTGGGAGCCATCGTTGTGGACGGCGCGCCGTCCCATATCGAGCGCTTCGATCTGCGAGGGCGAAAGCCGCTTGATCGCGTCATAATAGCTTTCGCAGACGGTGAAATAATCCTTGATCGTCGTGCGGAACGGCGTGAGCGGCAGCGGATGTTTGTCGATCGCCAACCCCGCTTCGCTTTTCAGATCGAAGATCAGGCGGTTTTCTTCGATCGACAAGGCGAGCTGATACGGGCCCGGCGGGCCGCCGACCAGTTCGAAGTCGTTCTCGTCGAGCAGATCGAAGATCGCGACCGTGCGCTCGTGCTCGATATCCGCGTTACGGCGCACGCGCAGATTTTCGGCCAGGTCGATCTTGCAGATGCGATTGCGCTTCTCGCCCGACCCGTCCATCGCGTTATCTCCGTTTGGCGCGCGTCCGTATCCGCAACGAACGCGCGTGTGACGCGAGCCCTTCGGCATCGGCCAATGTCGCGCCCGCCCCCACGAGTTTCGCGAGGCCCTTTTCGTCCGCACCGATCAGCGTCGTGCGCTTCATGAAGTCGGACGTGCCGAGGCCGGAGGAGAAACGCGCCGTGCGGCTGGTCGGCAGAACGTGGTTCGGCCCCGCGAGATAATCGCCCAGCGCCTCGGGCGTGTGTACGCCCAGGAAAATCGCCCCGGCATGGCGGATCTTCCGCGACAAAGCTTCCGCGTTCTTGCAAGCAAGCTGCAAATGCTCGGGCGCCAAGCGATCGACGAGATCGACCGCATCGGTCAACTTCTTCACCACGACGATCGCGCCGTGATCGCGCCACGACGCAGCCGCAATTTCGCGACGCGGATGGTTAACGAGTTCCGCATCGACTGCGGCCGACACGGCGGCAGCGAATTTCGCGTCGTCGGTGATCAGCACCGATTGCGCGGCCGCGTCGTGCTCGGCCTGGGCCAGAAGATCGACCGCAATCCAGCGCGGATCAGCGCTTCGATCGGCAACAATGCAGACTTCCGACGGGCCCGCGATCAAATCGATGCCCACGGTGCCGAACACCAAGCGCTTGGCGGCGGCGACATAGGCATTGCCGGGCCCCGTGATCTTATCGACCGGCGCAATGGTCTTCGTGCCGAAGGCCAGCGCCGCAACGGCTTGCGCCCCACCCACGCGATAGATCTCGTCCACGCCCGCGATATCGCAGGCCGCGAGCACCAAAGGTTCGATATGGCCGTCGGGTGTCGGCACGGTGACGACCAAACGCTTCACGCCCGCGACCTTCGCGGGGATCGCGTTCATCAATACCGAGGACGGATACGCCGCCTTACCACCGGGCACGTAAAGCCCCGCCGCATCCAACGCGGTCCACCGCCAGCCCAGCGACACGCCGGTCTTGTCGGTCCAGCGCGCCCCTTCGGGCTTCATGCGTTTGTGGAAGGCGGCGATGCGCTGGGCCGCGACTTCCAGCGCCTTCAAGGCGGGCTTCGCACAAGCCTTACGCGCGCGCACGATCTCGGCGGCGGTGATGCGCATCGTTTTAGGTGTGAGAATCAGCCGGTCGAAACGCTTGGTGTAGTCGATCAAGGCCGCGTCGCCGCGCTTGCGCACATCCGCGACGATCTTGGCGGCGGCCGCATCGGCGTCGTGCGAGGAATCCTCGCGCGACGCCAGCAGAGCCGCGAAGTCGCGTGCGAAACCGGGTTTCGACGCGTCGAGCTTACGCGGCACGAACCACCTCCGCGATGCGATCGACCAGCGGGGCGATCTGCGCGTGACGGGTTTTCAGCGCCGCGCGGTTGACGATCAAACGCGAGGTGACATCGGCGATACGCTCGATCTCGACCAAGCCATTGGCTTTCAGCGTGGCGCCGCTGGAGACGAGATCGACGATGCGGCGCGCCACGCCCAAAGCGGGCGCCAACTCGATGGCGCCGTTCAGCTTGATGCATTCGGCATGCACGCCACGGCGCGCGAAATGCTTGCGCGCGACGTTGGGATATTTCGTCGCGACGCGCACATGCGACCAGCGGCGCGGATCGTCGCTGCCCGCGAGTTCCGCCGGCTCGGCGACCGCGAGATGGCATTTGCCGATGCGCAGATCGAGCGGCGCGTAGATTTCGGGGTAGTCGAATTCGACGATCACGTCGTCGCCCGCCACGCCGATGTGTGCAGCCCCGAACGCGACGAAGGTCGCGACGTCGAAAGCGCGGGCGCGCACGATGTCGAGACCGGGATCGTCGGTCTTGAAACGCAGCAAGCGCGTATTCGGATCGTCGAATTCGGGCTCGGGCGTGATCCCGGCGCGGCGCAGCAGCGGCATCACTTCCTTAAGGATGCGGCCGTTCGGCAGGGCCAGGACGAGTTTTTCGTTGGGATTCAAGATTCACAACACTCCGGATTGCGGCGGTTATAACCGCCGGCGGCCGGGCTGTCATGGCACGGAAAAGGGCGGTTAATTCAAATGGTTAGGCGACCGAATGTCGCGGGCGCCATTGCGTGGGCCAGGGTTCGCCCAAATCGCGCATCAGGCAGGCGATCGCCTTGCCTTCCAAACGCAGCTTTGCATCGCCCGCGAACACGATCGTAATGGCGCCGTCCTGCGCGTCGATCGTCAGCAATTCGAGCACTTTGCCGCGATCCTTCTGGTCGAGGCCTTTGCAGCGCACGTTCTCGACGCCCTGGAAATGGATCGCGCAATTGACGCGCTCGTAATTGGCGCAAGGCAGGAAGGCGATGTCGGGCACGTCGTCGGGCGTGGGCGATTGCGAATCGGGTCCGCTCTCCCAGGTCTTCTCGCAATTCTCCCAGCGGAAGCGATTGGCGACGAGCACGAATTCCTTCTGGCCCGCTTCGAACTTCATGTCGGCGAGCGGGATCAGCGCGTCCTGAAGACAGGCGGCGACGATGCGGAAATCCTCCGCGTCCGTCGCCTTCAGCTTCAGGCACTCGCCCATCACGCGGCGTCCTTGACCCGTTCGATATCCGCCCCGCACGCCGCGAGCTTGGCTTCCAAACGCTCGTAACCGCGATCGAGGTGATAGACGCGGTTGACGATCGTTTCGCCCTGCGCGACCAGCCCGGCGATGACCAGCGACACCGAAGCGCGCAGATCGGTCGCCATCACCGGCGCCGCGGTGAGATTGGGCATGCCGCGAATGATCGCGGTATTGCCTTCGATGCGGATGTCGGCCCCCAGCCGGCGCATCTCCAGCATGTGCATGAAGCGATTCTCGAAGATGGTCTCGGTCACCGTACCTACGCCGTCCGCAATCGTGTTGAGCGCCGCGAACTGCGCCTGCATGTCGGTGGGAAACGCCGGATGCGGCGCGGTCCTGATGTCGACCGAATGCGGCCGCCGGCCGTGCATGTTCAGGTCGATCCAGGAATCGCCGACCTGGATGGTGGCACCGGCCTCACGCAGTTTCGCCAGCACTGCATCCAGGTGCTCCGGTCTGGTGCCCTTGACGCGCACGTGGCCGCCGGTGATGGCGCCGGCCACCAGGAACGTTCCAGCCTCGATCCGATCCGGCAATACGTCGTAGCTCGCACCCTGCAGACGCTCGACCCCGTCGACGACGATGGTGTCGGTGCCTGCACCGCGAATCCTGGCACCCATGGTGCAGAGGAAATCCGCGAGATCCACGACCTCGGGCTCGCGCGCAGCGTTCTCGATGACGGTCTGTCCTTCGGCGAGCGTCGCCGCCATCAGCAGATTTTCCGTGCCGGTGACGGTCACGGTGTCCAGTACCAAGCGCGTGCCGACGAGCTTGTCCGCGCGCGCGCGGATATAGCCGTTCTCTATATGAATCTCCGCACCGAGCGCCTGCAGCCCCGCAACGTGAATGTTCACCGGACGGGCACCGATGGCGCATCCGCCGGGCAGCGACACGTCCGCACGGCCGAATCGCGCCAGCAACGGGCCCAGCACCACGATCGAAGCCCGCATGGTGCGCACCAGCTCGTACGGAGCCACGCATTCACTGACGCTGGAGGCGTCGACCTCGACGCGCATCTTGTCGTCGATGGTCACGCCGACGCCCATGCGGCCGAGCAGTTCGATCATGGTGGTCACGTCCCGCAGATGCGGCACGTTGCCGATGGAGACCGGCCCTTCGGCCAGCAGCGTTCCGGCCAGGATGGGCAGCGCCGCATTCTTGGCACCGGAGATGCGTACCTCGCCTTCGAGCTGCACGCCGCCGCGGATCTGCAACTTGTCCATGCGTCAGGCGTCCAAGGACAGTGCCGGCATTTCCGAAGGCGCGTGCACCTGCATGGTCAGGGCGTGGATCTCGCGCCCCATCAGTGCGCCGAGCGTGCCGTACACCAGCTGATGGCGCTGGATGGTGCGCTTACCCTCGAACTGCGGCGCGACGATGACCGCTTCGAAATGCGTGTCGTCGTCGGATGCGACGCGGGCTTGCGCGCCCGGCAGGCCGGCTTCGATGAGGGATCTGACTTCTGTAGCGTTCATGGCTTTTCGCACGGGTGATCGAAGGAAGAAGGAAAGCTGCGCGGGCCGGCGGCGGCCAGGAACCTGAGCGAGCGCGGCTGTTCGCCGGCGCGCCTATGCTACCGAATTATCCCGCGATGCAGGGGCTGCGATTTCGCGATCGTCCTGCGGCAAAGCCACGCCGCGCGCAACGCGGCCACAATCGACGAAGGTCGTCGATCCAAGACTGCCGACCGAGAGGTCCCGCGCTATCATGCGCCCACTTATGAAGCCGCCATTGAACGACGAGAAGCTCGTGGCCCGCGCCCGGCAGGTGCTGGACATCGAATCCGCCGCTGTCTCTTCCCTGGGAACCCGCATCGGGCCGGCCTTCGTCGCCGCCTGCCGACTGATCC
>JAIUNH010000176.1 GCA_020161965.1 Pseudomonadota bacterium | reverse complement strand
GATCGCGACGATCATGTCCGCGCTGTCGACGCCGACACGGTGCTGGATCGCGCCGGAAATACCGGCGGCAATGTAGAGCTTCGGCCGGATGGTCTTGCCGGTCTGGCCGATCTGGCGGTCGGCCGGAACCCAGCCCTTCTGCACCAGAGGCCGCGAGCAGCCGTATTCCGCGCCGAGCACGGACGCCAGTTGCTTGACGAGCTGGTAATTTTCCGCGCTCTGCAGGCCCATGCCGCCCGAGACGACGATGTCGGCATAGGCGAGGTTCGACTTGTTGGAATCGCGGTCCGGCACGAAGCGCAGCAGCTTGGTGATGATGTCTTCTTCGCGCAGATCGACCTGGAAGGAGACGATACGGCCGTCGCGACCGTCCTGGCGCTCGGGCATCTGCATCACGCGCGGACGGACGGTCGCCATCTGCGGCCGGAAGTTGAGCGTGTAGATTGTGCACAGAAGCGAGCCGCCGAAGGTCGGCCGGGTCGCCGCAAGCGACTTGTCGGCGTCGACGTCGAGTTCGGTGCAGTCGGCGGTGAGGCCGGTCAGCAGCGTCGTCGCCACGGGGCGCAGCACGAAAAGCCGCGACGGGTTCAGGCCGCCGCGCGCTTCGTTGTCGTCGTTGGTGGAATCGCTCACGGGCGCTGGCGTCCGCCGCCGCCACCACCGGAACCCGGCGGCCGTTCGCGGGGCCCATCGCCCGGCATCACGACTTGCGCGCCGTCGACCAGATTATCGGCCCCTTCGGAGACGACCGTCTCGCCTTGCGCCACGCCCGACAGGATAACGATGCGATCGCCGTCGGCGATACCGGTCGTGACTTGGCGCAGACTGACCGTGCGGTCGGCGTTCAGCGCGAAGACGAACGCGCCGCGCGCCCCGTGGCGCACGGCGGAGACCGGCACGGTGATGGCGCCGGCGATCGTATCCGCACGCACGCGCACATTGACGAATTGGTTGGGGAACAAGCGGCCGTCGGTGTTCGCGAAGCGCGCTTTGGCCTTCACCGTGCCGCTGGTCGCATCGACGATATTGTCGAAGGTGAGGAACGTGCCTTCGGCGAGTGTCGCGACACTTTGCTGATCGAGGGCGAGCACGGGCAAGGGCGCGCCGCCGGCGATGCGTGCTTGCAAGGCGGGGCGGCGATCCTGCGGAACCGCGAAAATCACGTCGATGGGATCGAGCTGCGTAATCACCGCGATGCCGTTCGTATCGCCGGGCGTCAGGTAATTGCCGATATCGGCTTGGCGCAGGCCGATGCGCCCGGCGACCGGGGCGGTGATCGTCGTGTATTCGAGATTGAGCCGCGCCGTGCCGACCAAGGCTTCGTCGGCGGCGACGGTGTTCTCGAGCTGCTTCACCAACGTTGCTTGCGTATCGACCTGTTGGCGCGCGATCGAATCCTGCGCCAGCAGCGTGCGATAGCGGCCGAGATCGCGCTGCGCGTCGGCGAGCTGGGCCTGATCGCGCGCGAGATTGGCTTGGGCTTGGGCAAGGGCGAGGCGATAGGGCCGCGCATCCATCTGCGCCAGCACCTGTCCCTTGGTCACCATCTGGCCTTCGGTGAAATTGATGCCGACGAGGATCCCGGCAAGCTGCGTGCGCACCGTGGCGGTGACGACCGGCTGCACCGTGCCGATCGCCGATACGATGACGGGCACGTCGGCGCGCAGGGCTTGCGCCACGCCGACCGTCGCCGCCGGGCGGAAACGCGGGGCGGATGCGCTAGCGGCGGTACGTTCGCGCGGCATTTGGACGAACCAATACCAGGCCCCAGCGGCCCCCCCGCCCAATACGGCGAGGGCCAGAAGCCACGTGATGAAAGTCCGGGCGCGGCTGTTTACCGGCGGCATGTCGTGTGCGTTCGTTCGAGGCATGTCATGGCCTCGAATATAGCGACACCGCCCTCCGGCGAGGTTCCGGAATGTTACCGACGGTCGCCGCCTTTGGCGGCCTTTGGCGCGTTGATCGCCGTTTCCATTGGTTCGGACGCGAAAGGGCCATGATCGGCGTCATGTCGCGTAACGAGATCGATCGAGTTTTTATAAAATATAGTTATTTCAGTATATTGAGAGATATTTCTCCTAAAAAAGATGAGGTATTTATGTCGCCAAAGGCAACTGAGGCATTGAGGCCGTTGTCGTCAATTTCGGGCAATTCGGCCCGCCAAATCCAACGCGGCGCGGCGTATATAGGCCCTCTGTCGGTTCACATGATCACGCCGGCGGCGGAGTAGGTATGAAGAAAATCGCGATTATCGGGATCGGGGCCGGCGATCCCGAACACATCACCATCCAGGCGATCAACGCCCTCAACCGGGTCGATGTGTTCTTCCTGCTGGAAAAGGGCGAGGCGAAGTCGCAGTTGATCGAGCTGCGCAAGGAAATCTGCCGCCGCTATATCGCCAAGGATCGCGTCTATCGCATCGCCGATGCGACCAGCCCCGACTGGGCGCGCGACACGCCCGACTATTTGGCGACCGTCGATGATCTGAACCGCGACAAGCAATCGGTGTTCGAACGCCTGTTCGCGACCGAACTGAAGGACGGCGAATGCGGCGCGTTTCTGGTGTGGGGCGATCCCTCGCTCTACGACAGCACCATCCGCATCGTCGAAACGATCGCCCAAGCCGGCGCGCAGGATATCGAGTTCGAAGTGATTGCGGGGATCAGCTCGATCCAAGCGCTCGCCGCGCGCTGCAAGACGACGCTCAACAGCATCGGTGGTGCCGTCGCGATCACCACCGGGCGGCGACTGTCGGGTGGCTGGCCCGCAGGTTTCGACAACGCGGCCGTCATGCTCGATGCGCGCGACGCATATAAATCGCTCGCCGGGCGCGACGTCGATATCCATTGGGGCGCTTATGTCGGCATGAAGGAGGAGATCGTGATCTCCGGCAAACTCGCCGACGTGGCCGACGAGATCGCACGCGTGCGCACGCAAGCCCGCGCCAAGCATGGCTGGATCATGGACAGCTATTTGCTGCGCCTCAACGACGGCGGCGAAAAGGGCTAAGCGGGCTTGCGCGCTGTCAGGATGGTGACCGGCATCGCCGTGCGCCACGCATCGAACTTGCCGACAGGCGAGGCATGCGCGACCGAGATCCGCACCAATTCGCCTTCATAGGTTTCGCGCGCGGCGATCAGCACCGCTTCGCTTTGCAACGTCACCGCGTTGGCGACCAGCATGCCGCCAGGGCGCAAAGCCGCCCAGCATTTTTCCAACATGCCGGCTTCGCTGGCCCCACCGCCGATAAACACAGCGTCGGGCGTTTCCAGCCCGTCGAGGGCGGCCGGTGCCACACCCGCGACGATGCGCAAACCCGGCACGCTGAGATTTTTCGCGTTGGTCGCGATCATGCCGCGCCGCTTCTCGTCGCGCTCGATCGCGATGGCGCGGCAGGCGGGGTGCGCGCGCATCCATTCTATGCCGATCGAGCCGCAACCGGCCCCGACATCCCAGAGCAGCGCGCCGGGATAGGGGGCGAGGCGGGCGAGGGTGGCCGCGCGCATGTCGCGTTTGGTGAGTTGCCCGTCATGGAGGTACGCCTCGTCCGGCAAGCCCGCGACGATCGGCAGCAATGGCGCCATGGCATCGGCGATGCAGGCGATGGCGACGACGTTAAGATCGCGATGTCGCTTTTGCGGCCAGCCATCTGCAATTCCGTCGAACCGCGCTTCGCTTTCGCCGCCCATATGCTCGAGTACGGTGATTTCGCTCGCCGCAAATCCACGCGCGCACAACATGCGCGCGATTGCTGCAGGCGTCTCGCCGCTATCGCTCAAGACCAGCAACTTCGCGCCGGGCTGAATATGCGGATGCAACGCCTCGATCGGGCGGCCATGGACGCTGAGCGTCGCGACATCCTGCAATGGCCAGCCCATCCGCGCGGCGGCCAGCGTGAACGCCGACGGGGCGGGGTGGATACGGTATTCGTCCTTCGCCAGACGCCGCGCGAGCGTGGCGCCGATGCCGAACCACATCGGGTCGCCGCTCGCCAGCACGCATATCTTCGTTCCGCGCAGGGCGAGAAGCTTTTCGATCCCGGCGTCGAAAGGGGTGGGCCACGCCCAACGTTCCTGCGCGCTATCGGGGACCATCGCCAAATGGCGCTTGCCGCCGACCAGGACCCGGGCCCGCGCGATGGCGGCATGGGCCGCCGGGCTCAAGCCCGCTAGGCCGTCCTCGCCGATCCCCACGATCTCCAGCCACGCGTCCATTTGTCCTCGATTCGTCAAGCCGATCCGGACATTACGGGCGTTGCGGGATCGGGACGAGTATGATCTTTACCGGTCGAGGCGAATTCGATCAGGGAATCGCATGCGGAGCAATACGGCCTGTCCGGGTTTGTTCAGAATCGTGCCCGCGCGCGACGGCGGGATTTGCCGTTTGCGGCTCGCGTTCGGCCATGTTTGCGCATCGGCGGCGCGTGCCATCGCCGGCATCGCCAAGCGTCATACCAACGGCGCGATCGACATCACCAACCGCGCCAATCTGCAACTGCGCGGTGTGGGCCGGGACGGCGAAGCGGCGTTGATTGCCGAACTCGTCGCCGCCGGGTTGGGGCCCACGCGTCCCGAGGCCGATGGCGCGCGCAATGTGCTGGTCAGCCCCATCGCCGGCATCGATCCCGCACAGCATTTTGATGCGCTGCCGGTGGCGGCCGCGATCGACGCGTTTCTGCAAAGCGACGGGATCGCCGAGCGGATGAATCCCAAATTCGGCGTGTCGCTCGACGCTGGCGAGAGTCTGATTGCAATCGATCACCCGAACGATATTTGGCTCGCCGCGATGGGCGACGGAAAGGTTGCGCTCGGCATCGCAGGCACGGTCGAACAAGCTGCGCGCGGCATGCCGTATGTCGTGTTCGCCGAAGCGGATGCGGCGAAGGCCGTGAACGCCGCCATCGCGCTGTTTCTCGAATTGGCGGGGGCCGATCCGGAAATCCGGCGCTATCGCGATTTGCTGAAGACCGCATCGCGCGACGAGATTCTGTCGCGATTGGGCGGTGAACTTCGCCGCGAAATTTGGGGTCGTGCGATGCCTCGCGCGCGCGGCTATGTCGGTGTTCATCCGCAGCGCGACGGGAAATGCTTTCTCGGCGCCGTGCCCCCGCTGGGGCGCTTGTCGCCGGAGATGCTCGAACAAATCGCAGCACTTGCCGAGACCTATGGCGACAACACGCTGCGCCTCACACCCTGGCAAAGTGTCGTGCTGCCTTCTGTCACCGATCCGCAAGCGGCGGCGAAAGCGGCCTCGGCTGCCGGCTTGATCGTCGATCCGGTTTTGCCGCTGGCGGCAATCGTCGCGTGTTCGGGCAGTTCGGGCTGCGCCTCGGCCTTGGCCGATACGAAGACCGATGCGCTTTTACTCGCCCGCGACCTCGGCGATCTGGGTGGTAAGACCGTCCATCTGACCGGCTGCGCTAAGTCCTGCGCCGTCGCGGGCACGGCCGATATCACGCTCCTCGCACAGGCGCCGGGGCGCTATACGGTGTTCCGTAAAGACGGAAACGATTCGGCGCGGTTCGGGCGTTGTCTCGCGGAAAACGCCGCGCGCGCCGAAATCGCCGGCATCGTGTCAGCAGCCTAGGATGTCGATGGACTATATTCGCGACGGCGCCGAGATCTATCGCAGATCCTTCGCCACGATCCGCCGGGAAGCCGATCTGTCCCGTATCCCACCCGATCTGGAGAAACTCGCGGTGCGCGTGATCCATGCCTGCGGCATGGTCGATGCGGCCGGCGATCTGGTTTTCTCCGAAAACGCGGGGAAGGCGGGTCGCGACGCGTTGGCGTCGGGGGCACCCATTCTGTGCGACGCGCGCATGGTCGCCGAAGGGATCACCCGCGCGCGCTTGCCCGCGAAGAACCGGGTGATCTGCACGCTCGGCGATCCGCAAGTGCCCGACCTCGCGGCGCGCATCGGCAATACGCGCTCGGCGGCGGCCCTCGAGCTTTGGCGCTCCGATCTTGCCGGATCGGTCGTTGCCATCGGCAACGCGCCAACGGTGCTGTATCGTTTGCTCGAAATGCTCGACGACGGCGCGCCGCGTCCCGCACTCATTCTTGGCTTTCCCGTCGGTTTCATCGGGGCGGCTGAATCGAAGGACGAGCTTGCCGCAAATAGCCGCGGCGTGCCGTTCGTGGCATTGCGCGGAAGGCGCGGGGGCAGTGCCATCGCCGCCGCCGCGGTGAACGCGCTGGCGACGGAGGTCGAGTGATGAACAAGACCGGTCGTCTCTACGGGCTCGGCGTCGGGCCGGGCGATCCAGAACTCCTGACCGTCAAGGCGTTGCGCATTCTGCGCGCCGCCCCGGTCGTCGCGTATCTCTCGGCCAAGGCGAAGAAGAGCAACGCGCTGTCGATCGTCGAATCCTATCTCGACCCGCGTCAGATCATGATGCCGCTCATCTATCCGGTGACGACCGAGAAGCTTGCGCCGCCGCAATGCTACGAGACCATCATCGCCGATTTCTATGACGCGGCCGCCAACGAGATCGCGCGCCATCTCGATGTCGGAACGGACGTCGCCGTGCTGTGCGAAGGCGATCCGTTCTTCTACGGTTCGTTCATGTATCTCCATGATCGGCTCAGCACGCGCTATCCGACCGATGTCGTGCCCGGCGTGTGCTCGATCGTCGCGAGTTCGGCGGCACTCTCGGCACCGCTCGTCTACCGCAATCAGACTTTGACGGTGCTGTCGGGCGTGTCGCCCGAAGAAGATCTCGAAGCGCGGTTGGCGCAGGCTGACGCGGCGGCGATCATGAAGCTCGGCAGCAATTTCGAGAAAGTGCGCCGCGTGCTGGTCAAGCTCGGCCTCGCGGACCGCGCGCTTTATGTCGAGCGCGCGACGATGGCGGCACAACGCATCGTGCCCTTCGCCGAGATCGATCCGGCGAGCGTGCCCTATTTCTCGATGATCCTCGTCCCCGGTGCACGTTGGCAGGGATGAACGCCCCCGCGATCGTGATTCTGGGGACGGGTAGTCTGCCGGTCGCGCGCAAAATCGCGGCCGCGTTGCCGGGCGCGCAAGTGCATGGCCTTAAGTCCCGCGTGACCGGTGCCGATATCGCGTTCGACGAATTCGGGCTGGCGCTGCGTGAGCTTTTCGTCAGCGATACGCCGATCATCGTGCTGTGCGCGACGGGCATCGTGGTGCGGGCACTCGCCCCGTTGCTGCAAGACAAGCGCGCCGAACCGCCGGTCGTCGTCGTCGCGGAAGACGGCAGCGCCATCGTGCCGCTGCTCGGCGGATTGCGCGGCGTCAACGATCTGGCAAGGCGGATCGGCGTGGCGCTGGAAACGGCGCCTGCGATCACCACGACAGGCGAACTGCGTTTCGGCACGACGCTGGAATTGGCGCCGGAAGGCTACGTCCTCGCTAATCCGGCGGCGGGCAAACGCTTCATGTCCGATCTGCTCGCCGGCGCGAAGGTGCGCATCGAGGGCAAGGCGCCGTGGCTTGTAACTTCCCGTTTGCCGATCGATCCGGCCGGCGCGCTGACGATCCGCGTCACGCCGCACTCGGTTTCGCCCGCCGACGGCGAACTTGTTTTCCATCCGCGCGCGGTGCGCGTCGATG
>JAIUNH010000175.1 GCA_020161965.1 Pseudomonadota bacterium | reverse complement strand
CCGAGGGGCGCGGCATCGGCGCCAGCCATTTCGAGCTGGTCGCCGACCGCAAGACCGGCCTTCTACCCGGCGAGACGATCCGGTTCGGGCGTAAGCGCTTCACCGTCGTCGGGCTTGTCGAGGGCGCGATGAATTCCGGCGGTGACCCGGCGGTCTACGTGACGCTCGCCGACGCGATGGCGCTCCAGACCGAACTCGACCCGGCCGCCCAGCGGGTACAGGCGGCGCGCGGGGCGGTTTCCGTCAAGTCCGCATCGGTGGCGGCCGTCATCGCCCGCATGGCGCCCGGCGCCGATGTCGATCTATTGACCGCCACAGTGCGCCAGTGGAAGCACCTCGCCGCCATGACCCAGGCCGAACAGGAGGAATTGCTGCTCGTTTCCGTGGTGGACAAGGCGCGCCGCCAGATCGGGCTGTTCCTCGGCATCCTGCTTTCCGTCAGCGCCGTGGTGATCGCGCTGATCATCTACACAATGACCATGGAGAAGCTGAAGCAGATCGCCACCTTGAAACTGATCGGAGCCCCCGACAGGACCATCATCGCGCTGATCGTGCAGCAGGCGCTGATCCTCGGCGCCTCGGGCTGGGCGATCGGCCTGATGCTGATCCTTTGCGTGAAGGACTACTTTCCCCGCCGCGTGGTGCTGGAGCCGTTCAACGTCATGGTCCTTGCCGGCATCATCGCCGCCGTCTGCCTGCTGTCCTCGGCGCTCGGCGTGCGGGCGGCGATGAAGGTCGACCCGGCCACAGCGCTCGGGAGCTGACCGACATGGCGCTCGGCGACATCCTCATAGAAGTCTCGAACGTGGCCAAGCATTTCGGCGAGGGCGAGACCCGCGTCGACGCCTTACGCGCGGTCGAGCTTACCGTGCGCGCCGGCGAGGTGATCGCGCTGCTCGGACCTTCGGGCTCGGGCAAGACGACGCTGCTGCGTTTGATCGCCGGATTCGAAATTCAAGATTCCGGCCGCATCGCGCTTGATGGCGTCGAACTCGCGAACGGTGCTGCCAGCCTGCCGGCGCATAAGCGCAATATCGGCTTCGTGCCGCAGGATGGCGCGTTGTTTCCGCATCTCGACGTCGCGGCGAATATCGGTTTCGGCTTGGCGCGCGATTTCGCAGGCCGCGATGCGCGCATCGACACGCTGCTCGATCTCGTGGAACTGGGCAAAGCGATGCGCGATCGCCGCCCGCATGAATTGTCCGGCGGGCAGCAGCAACGCGTGGCGCTTGCCCGTGCCCTCGCGCGCGAACCCAAATTGATGCTGCTCGACGAGCCGTTCTCGGCGCTGGACACCGGTTTGCGCGCGGCGATGCGCAAGGCGGTCGCCGAGGTCTTGGTGAAAGTCGGCGCCACGGCGATTCTGGTGACGCATGATCAGGCCGAGGCCTTGTCCTTCGCCGATCAAGTCGCGGTGATGCGCGAAGGGCGGCTGGTGCAAGCCGGTGCCCCCGAAGATCTTTATCGCCGCCCGATCGACAAAGGTGTGGCGACGTTCCTGGGCGAGGCGTTGTTCTTCGCCGCTAAGATCGACGGCGCTTTCGCCGATTGCGTGCTGGGCCGTTTGCCGGTCGAGAACGCGAACGGTGCCGCGTCGGGCGAGATTTTCGTGCGGCCCGAGCAATTGCGATTGGTCGCGTCGGGCGATCCCGCTTCCATCACGCGGGCGAACGTGGCGGGCGTCGAATTTTCGGGGCCGAGCTCCAGCGTCACGCTGGTACTGGCGAATGGCGGCACGATCGCCGTGCCGTGCGCCAGCGCGTTCCGGCCCGATCCGGGCGACGCCGTGGGCATCGCCCTGACCGGGGCCGCGCGGCTTATTTGACCGAGGAATACGCCGTCGGCTGCAGGATCGAGGATTCGACGCGCTCCAGAATCTGTCCGTCCTGTTCGCTGGCGGCGCGCGCCGCGATCCAATCGGGATCGCTCGCGAAAGCGGCCCATTTCGTCTCGCGTTCGGCGAGGCTTTCCCAGGCGAGGAGATAGGTGAGCTTGGCGTTGCAATTGGTGCCGATGTAATCGGTGAAGAAGCCGGCTTGCTTGATGCCGTGCCGGTCCCACAATTTCAGCGCGGCTTCGGTGAAGCGCTTGTGGAGGGCCGGCAGGCGGCCGGGCAGGCAGTAATAGACGCGCATTTCGTAGAACATCGTCGCGATTCCTCCGGACGTTGAAGGCCCGAGCCTCGCCGCGCACACGCCCTTCCGTCAAGCGAAGCTTCGCGTTACGAATGACGCGCCATGGCGACCAACGAACAAGGCGGACAGCCGCCGCTCTATCAACGACTGCTCGACTCGCTGCGCGATAAAATCCGGCGCGGCGAATGGCCGATCGGCGGGCATTTGCCGACCGAAGCCGAATTGTCCGAGCAATACAATGTGAGCCGCATCACCGTGCGCCATGCGCTGGCGTTGCTGGAACAAGACGGCGTCATCCGCAAGGCGCGCGCGCGCCGGACGGAGATCGTCGCGACGGGCCCGGTCAAGCGCCTGGGCTATCCGATGGAATCGCTGGGCGACGTCGTCGCGATGGTGGCGGGCGCCACGCTGACGGTCGAAAGCTATGCGCGCGAGCGCCGGCCCGAAGCCGCCGAATTGTTCGGCGAGAAGCCCGATGCGCGGCTGCATTGCTTGCGGTCGGTCTTGAAGCGCGACGGACGGCCTTACGCGCGCTCGACCATCTATTTCGCGCCCACGATCGGCACGAAAATGCGCAAAGCCGATTTCGACGACACGGTCGTGTTCCGATCCTTGATGCGTAAGACGGGCGTCGAGATCGGCGACGTCACGCATACGGTGTGGGCCGACGGGGCGAACGAGTCGGACGTGCTGCGCCTTGGTTGCGTTGCGGGAGAACCGTTGCTCGTCACGCTTTTGCTGTATCGAGATGCCGCCGGTACGCCGATCGAGGCCGCCTACACCCGTGCGCTGGCCGCCGATGCGCGAGTCAGCTACGCGTTTTCGCGCCGGACCGCTTGACAGATACCTCGCCTTGAGTTGTCATAACAACAGGGAGAGCCGCCGCGCGAGGGGCGGAACGTGAAACGCTAGCGCTTCGGAGAAAGCGCAATGAAGTTGGATCTGAGCGGGCGCAAGGCGCTCGTGACCGGGGCCGCGCAAGGGATCGGCCGCGCCATCGCGGATGGTTTGGCCGCGAACGGGGCGCGAGTCATCTACACCGATCGCGATGCCGCGGGCGCCAAAGCCGCCGCCGACGCCGCGACCAAACATCCGCAGGGGCATCTGGCCTTCGCGCTGGATGTCGCCAACCGCCAATCGATCGCCGACACCGCGAAGGCGGCACTCGACGCGACCGGCGGGGCCATCGACATTCTGATCAACAACGCGGGCATCGGCGTCAAAGCCGCCGATCGCAAGCCCGCCGATCAATTCCCGATCGCGTCGTGGGACGAGATGATCGCGATCGATCTGACCGGCGTATTCTTGATGACGCAGGCGATCGCGCCCGCCATGCGCGCGCGCAAATTCGGGCGCATCGTCAATATCGCCTCGGTTCTGGGGCTCGTGCCCATGCGCCTGCAATCGTCCTATGTCGCGGCGAAGGCGGGCGTGGTCAATCTCACGCGCTCGACCGCGTTGGAACTCGCCGCCGACGGCATTCTCGTGAACGGCATCGCGCCCGGCTCGACCGCGACGGCGGGCTGGCGTTCGTGGATTCACAACGCGACCAGCGCCGAGCTTGATCTGCATGCAAGGCTGCTGTCGCATATTCCGCTCGCCCGCCCGGCCGAGCCCGAGGAGATCGCGCGCGGCGCGTTGTTCCTCGCCGATCCGGGCAACACCTACATCACCGGCCATATCCTCGCCATCGATGGCGGTTGGACGGCCGGCTTCGCACGGGATTTCTGATCGATGACGCCCCCCGCCAGCTCAGCCCTCGCCACGAAGCTGCCCAACCAGCAGCCTTTGCCCGAGGGCCTCGACGCCGAAGCGATGGTCGAGCTCTACAAGCAGATGGTGCTGCTGCGGAAGTTCGAGCTTGCGGCGCAGGTCGCTTGCCGTGCGGGCGAAACGCCGGGCTTCCTGCATCTTTATATCGGCGAGGAAGCGACCGCCGTCGGCGTGTGCGCGCATCTTCAGCCCAGCGACTGGATCACCTCCACGCATCGTGGCCACGGTCATGCGCTCGCCAAGGGCATGGATCCCAAGATCCTGATGGCCGAGCTTTACGGCAAGCGCGACGGCTGCTGCGGCGGGCGCGGCGGCACGATGCATCTCTACGATCCGTCGGTCGGCTTGTTCGGCACCAACGGCTTGGTCGGCGGTGGCTTGCCGTCGGCGGTGGGGGCGGCGTTCAGCGCCAAATATCGCAAGTCGCGCGGCGCGTCGGTCGCGTTCTTCGGCGATGGGGCGACGAACCATGCGGCGTTCCATGAGTCGCTGAACCTTGCGGGCGTGTTCGACGCGCCCGTCGTGTTCGTGTGCGAAAACAATCTCTACGCCACGGCGACGGCGCTGAAGAACGTGACGCGCAATCCCGAAATCGCGACGCGCGCCGCCGCTTACGGCATTCCCGGTATCGCGGTCGACGGCAACGACGTCGTCGCCGTGTGGCAAGCGGCGAACCAAGCGCTCGCCAAGGCCCGTGCGGGCGGCGGGCCGACGCTGATCGAAGCCAAGACCTATCGCACCGTCGGCCATCACGAAGGCGATCCACTGACCGGCACCTACCGCACGCAGGAAGAAGTCGATCACTGGAAGAAGAAGGATCCGGTCGATACGTTCCGCCGTCGCCTGATCGAGGATTTCGCGATCGTTACCGGCCGTACGCTCGACCAGATCGACGAACAGATCGACAAGGACGTCGCTGCCGCGATCGAATTTGCGCGCAACTCGGCCGAGCCCGATCCGTCGCTCGTCCATCTGCATGTCTTCGCCGAGCCGCTGAATCCCGGTGTGGCGCGCGCCGCTGCGGGCAAGGCCACGGCCGAGGAAGTCGAAACGAGCTGGCTCGATGCCGTGCGCGACGGCATTGCCGAAGAAATGCGCCGCAACCGCAACATCGTCTATTTCGGCGAAGGCACGGGCGAGCGCGGCGGCACCTTCGCGCACACCAAAAATCTCTATCAGGAATTCGGCGCGTCCCGGATGGTCGATACGCCGATCTCCGAACTCGGCTTCACCGGTGCCGCGTTGGGTTCGTCCGCCACGGGCGTGCGCGCCATCGCGGATCTGATGTTCGCCGATTTCATGTTCGAAGCGGCGGGCCAGATCGCGTTGCAGGCCGCCAAGCTGCGCTACATGTCCAACGGCATGATGGAAGCGCCGATGGTGGTGCGCGTGGGCTCGGGCGCCGTACGCTCGGCCGGTCCGCACCATAGCGGCACCTATCACCCCGCCTGGGCGCATATCCCGGGCTTGGTCGTTTGCTTGCCGGCGACACCCGCCGACGCCAAAGGCCTGATGAAAACGGCGCTGAACGGCCGCGATCCCGTGCTGATGCTGGAGACGAAAGCGCTGTTCGCGACCAAGGGCCCGGTGCCCAAGGGCGATCATTACGTGCCCTTCGGCCTTGCGCGCATTGCGCGGACGGGCACGGATATCACTATCGCCAGCGCGGGGCAGCTCGTGCATCGCGCGTTGGAAGCCGCCGAGATTCTGGCAAGCGAGGGCGTGTCGATCGAAGTGATCGATCTGCGCACGATCCAGCCGCTGGACGTCGATACGGTCGCCGCGAGCGTGCGCAAGACGCATCGCCTGCTGGTCGTCGACGAAGGCTATGCGATGTTCGGCGTGGGCGCAGAACTCGCCCAATCGATCAACGAACTCGCTTTCGACGAGTTGGACGGCCCGGTCGCACGCTTGCACACCGATCCGGTGCCGCATCCGTTTGCGCCCGTGCTGGAACGCGCGATGCTGGTCAATACCGATGCGATCGTCAACGCCGTACGCCGCACGATCGCGGGCCATGCCGATCCGATCCGTCGCTTGGGCCGTGAGGCCGCCGGCATGGCCGCCCCGGTCGCGGCGCCGGTGAAACCCATCGCGGTCGCGAAGGCGGCACCGGTGCAAGAAATCGCCGTGGATGGCGAGCCGGTGAAGATGCCGTTCGGCGATTTGACGGTCAGCGAAGGCAAGCTGATCCGCTGGGTCGCCGCCGAAGGTGCGAAGGTCGAACAGGGTGCTTTGGTCGCCGAAGTCGAGACCGACAAAGCGGTCGTCGAAATCGAAGCGCCCGTGGCCGGCATCGTGGCCAAGCATCTTTTCCCCGAAGGCACCGTCGTGAAGATGGGCGCCACCTTGACCTCGATTCGGAGCAAGTGACGCGATGCTGGTCGTTCTCAGCCAATTTCCCCACGGCGCGCCGGATCTGGAAAAGCGCACGGCGCAAGGCCGCTGCGAGCTTTACATCCAAACGCGCGAGGAAGCGGCGGCCAAGCCCATTCCGGCCGCGATCCGCGCCAAGGCCGATGCGATCGTCCATTACCCGGCGGGCACGACGATCGAAGGCAAGACGGCCGATTGGCCCAATGTGCGCGCGGTGCTGCGCTCGGGCGTCGGCTACGACATGATCGACGTGGCGGCCTGGACCAAGCGCAACGTCGCCGTTTTCAACGTGCCCGATTACGGCACGTCGGAAGTCGCCGATCACGCGATCGCATTGATGCTGGCGCTGACGCGCGGCACGTCCAGCTATCACGATTTGATCCGCGCCAATCCGACGGCGAATTGGCATCACGCCAAGGCGCCGGTGGTGCGCCGCCTGCGCGGCTGCACCTTCGGCGTCGTCGGTCTCGGCCGTATTGGTTTGGCGGCGGCGCTCCGCGCGCGCGCCTTCGGGATGGATATCGCGTTCTGCGATCCATTCCAGCCGGCGGGCTACGAGATCGCGGTCGGTGCGCGGCGCGTCAAAACGCCCGCCGAACTCGCGGCGATTTCCGATGTGCTGTCGGTCCATGCGCCCTCGGCGCCCGAAACCGTCGGTTTGATCGGCAAGGACGTTCTCGCCAAGGCCAAGAAGGGCATGGTGCTGATCAACACCGCGCGCGGCGCCATCGTCGATCTCGAGGCGCTTTACGATGCGCTCAAGTCGAAACGCCTCGCCGCCGCCGGTCTCGACGTGCTGCCGGAGGAACCGGCCAACCCGAATAACCGCCTCGTGCGCGCGTTCCTCGCGCGCGAAGCCTGGCTCGAAGGGCGTTTGACCTTGAGCCCGCACGCCGCCTTCTACAGCCCCGCCTCGCTGGTCGACATGCGGGTGAGCTCGCTCACCAACGTGCTCGCCCATCTCGAAACGGGCTCGCTCGCCGCCTGCGTCAACGCGGCGCAACTGAAAACCAAAAGCAAATAACCCCGAGGGAGGAAAGCCGTGAAATTCAAAGTCCTGGCACTTGCCGCTTTCGCCGCGGTCGGCCTCTCGGCCGCCGCCGCCGACGCGCAGCAAAAGACGACGCTTCGCTTCTCGATCGGCGCGCCCGATTCGATGGGCGGCGAAATCCTGGGCATGAAAGCGCTCAAGGAATACGTCGAATTCCGCAGCAGCGGGCAGATCGAAGTGCGCCTATTCTTCAATACGCTGGGCGGCTCGTTGCAGCTGACCGAGCAGGTGAAGAACGGCACGCTGGAAATGGCGCTGACCGACGATTCGGTGCTCGGCTCGTTC
>JAIUNH010000174.1 GCA_020161965.1 Pseudomonadota bacterium | reverse complement strand
ATCACGTCGGCCGAATCGCAGGTCGGGCCCGCGATGACGACGCGCGCACTCGGGCCCTTCTTGGCCGAGACGATCGGGTACTGGATCGCCTCGTCCATCGTTTCGGCGAGCCCGCCGAACTTGCCGATGTCGAGATAGACCCAGCGGCGCGCATCCTTGGCCGATTTGCGGCTGACGAGCACGACTTCCGTATCGATCACGCCGGCATTGCCGACCATCTGGCGGCCCGGCTCGACGATGATTTCCGGCGGGATGCGGTTGCCGAAATGCTTGGCCAGCGCCGCATGGATCGCCGCACCGTAGGAACCCATCACCGGGATGTCCTTGCGGTACTTGGTCGGGAAACCGCCGCCCATGTTGAGCATGTTGAGCGTGACACCCGCCGCTTCGCATTCGCGGAAGATCCACGCGGCTTGCGCCACGGCCGAATCCCACGCGTCGACGTTCTTCATCTGCGAGCCGACATGGAACGACACGCCGTGCGGCACGACGCCGCGCTTGGCCGCGGCGATCAAAAGATCGCGCGCCATTTCGACGTCGCAGCCGAATTTGCGCGACAGCGGCCAATCGGCGCCCTCGCCCGAGGTCAGGATGCGGCAGAACACCTTGGCGCCCGGGGCGGCCTTCGAGATCTTCTCGAGTTCGGCTTCCGAGTCGAAGGCGAAGAGGCGCACGCCGCGCTCGTAGGCGGCGGCGATGTCGCTCTGCTTCTTGATCGTGTTACCGAACGAGATGCGCTTGCCGTCCACGCCGGCCTTGAGCGCCATGTCGATCTCGTTGACCGAGGCGGTGTCGAAGGCCGAGCCGAGCTTGGCCAGCAGCGCCAGGATTTCCGGCGCCGGGTTGGCCTTCACGGCGTAGTAGATCCCCGCCTGCGGCACGGCATCCTTCAGCTTGCGGTAGTTATCCGCGACCAGATCGAGATCGACGACCAGATAAGGCGTCGCACGTCGTTCGGCGAGGAAGCGCTGGATCTTCTTGGTGGTCATTTCCCAGTACCCTTTTCTTTCCCAGGAAAACGCGTCAAGCGACGCGGAAGTTTTCGAATTGCCACGGGCATTCGCGATCGATCTGTTCGGGGAACAGTTTTTCGCGGTCCTGTAGCGGCGTCCAATCGGTGTAGGTCCCGGAGACCTCGCCCAGATAGGGGCGGCAAATCTCCATGCAGCGCACGTGGTCGATCTCGTCGGCTTCGACCACGCCCGAATTCGGGTTCTCCAGCGCCCAGACCATGCCGGCCAGAACGGCCGCCGTGACCTGAAGCGACGTCGCGTTGTTGTGCGGGGCGAGCTTGCGCGCCTCGTCGATCGACAGATGCGAGCCGTACCACATGGCGCCCTTTTCGTGGCCCATCAGCAGCACGCCCAGCTCGTCCACGCCCTTGACGATCTCTTCCATCATCAGGCGCTTGGCCGACTGCATATGCCAGTTCTTGCCCGCGATCTCGTGAACCGACAGCACGGCGTCGTCGCACGGGTGATAGGCGTAGTGGACGGTCGGCCGATAGACAGGCTTCCCGTTCTGCGCGACCGTGTAGTAATCGGCGATCGAGATCGCTTCGTTATGCGTGATCAGGAAGCCGTGAAACGGCCCTTCGTTCGGCGTCCAGGTGCGCACGCGCGTCGCCGCACCCGGGCGCATCAGATAGATCGCCGCGTCGCAGCCGAAATCGTGGCGGCGGCCATCCGTCGGCAGGCGCTTTTCGTGGCTGCCCCAACCCAGTTCGGCCGGCTGCTGGCCTTCGCCCACGAAGCCGTCGATCGACCAGGTGTTGACGAATTCGCCCGGCTGCTTGGCCACGGCGGCGACCTGCGTGTCGCGCTCGGCGACATGGATCGTCTTGACGCCCAGATCGCGCGCCAACGCCGCCCAGCCTTCGCGGTTCGCCGGGATCGCGGCCTTGCGGCCGGTATCGGCCGCGACCTTGAGCAGCGCTTCCTTGACGAAATGCGACACCAGGCCCGGATTGGCGCCATGGGTCAGCACGGCGGTCGGGCCGCCGGCGAATTTGCCGCGCAGTTTGCGCGCCTTCTCGCGCAGCGCGTAGTTCGAACGCTGCGAGGGCGTGAGCGACGGGTCGGTATAGCCGCCGGCCCAGGGCTCGATGCAGGTGTCGAGATAGAACGCACCCAGCTCGTGCGCGAGCTCGAACAGCGCGATCGACGATACGTCCACCGACAGGTTCAGCAGGAAGTCGCCCTTGCCCAGGCGCTGGGTCAGCTCCGCGCGATAATTGTCGCGGGTCAGCGCCGTCTGGACGAACTCGATCCCGTATTCCGCCGCTTCCTCGATGCCGCGCGGCTCCGCCGTCACGATGACGATGCGGTCCTTGGGCATATCGATATGACGCAGGATGAGCGGCAGCACGCCTTGGCCGATGGAGCCGAAGCCCACCATCACCAAACGGCCGCCGAACGTCACATGCTTCTTGTACTCGGTCATCAACGCGTATCGCTCTCCACGGGCGCCCGGTAAGGCGCCTTACCCGAAGGCGATGCGGCTATCCCTCCCGGGGGCGCATCGGCCGTCGCGGCTGTTCCACTCTGCTGCTTGTCGGGAAGTCGATGCTCCGATCGCATCCGCCTTCCGCAAGAGACCCTGCCGTTCCGGCCCGCCTCGACCCCGAAGGATCGTTTCTTGGCGGTCCCGGCGGGGCGGACGAAACGGACCGGAAAGCCCGCGTCGCCGCCCTGCGGCGGTTATCCTTGCGTAAGCGGAGGGAGCGAAGCCCCGTCCTTGGCCGCAACCATCGTCAACACCCCTTAAGGACACCGGCCCACTGGCGACCGGCTTGTACCGAAAAGGACGCTTGTCGTTGCTTGACCTCGAGCGCTTGGGACCGAGAGACGTGGAGGTTCTTCGCGAACTTCCCGCCCTGCCTCTTAGCGCTGCCTCGTGGGCCTGGGGCACGTGCGTGCGTCGTAAAACCGCAAATAACACAAACGCGGGGACGCGCAAGTGAAAATCGCGGGTGCTGGGAAAATTTCACAAAGTCGGGTGCCGCGTGTTGCGCAGACGCATCGCCCGCGCGGGCGCTTACTTGTACTTGGTCGAAGCTTGGCGCAGCGCTTTGAGCAGTTCCGCTTCGACCTTGCCGCCGAGTCCCGTGATGCGCTGGGCGAGCACAACGTAAAGCGCGTCGATGTGATGGGCGAAGATCACGCCGTGCCACACATTCGCGTCTTTGATCTGCGCGGCGTAGTCGTGCAGCGACTTCGAGATCTGCGTCAGCAGCGGAAATTTGAACGTGCCGCCGAGTCCCTTGATCTCCAGCGCGTCGGTGGCGACGCGCTCGATCAAACCCGGATGCGGCGCCTGGCCGTCGTCCAGTGCGGCCAGCGCTTCGCGCAGCTGCTTCAGCTTGGCGGCGATCTGCCGCACGAAGCCGTCGGAGGATTTCTCGACCACCGCCTGCAGCTTCACCGTTTCTTCGGGCGTGAGAATGACGCCGAAGCCGGTCTTGAAATTGACCGCGCGTTTGCGCAGGTCGAGCGACGGCTGGATGATCTGGACTTTGGGTTTGGCCACGCGCGGATTCTCCTCGACGGGGACCGGAGCTTAGCTCGGCTTGGCGTTGGGATCGACCCCGCGCCGTTCCTTGCCGTTGAAAGGCATCTGCTTGCGCCGCCGGTCGGGCCCGAAATAGCCCGGCGCCGAAATGAACGGCCGCGGATAGGCGATGACCGACGATAGGCGCTTATAGAGCGAATCGACCGTATAGGGTTTCGCGACGAACTCGTTCACCCCGTGGTCGCGCGCTTCGACCACGTATTGCTCCTCCGACCGCGCGGTCAGCATGATGACGGGCATCAGGCGGTCGCGGGAGGCGGGATCGTTGCGGATGTAATCGCACAGCTTGTTCCCACCCTCGACCGGCAGGTCGTATTCGGTGATGACGATGTCGATATTGCCCTCTTTGAGGACACCCATCGCCTTCTCGAAATCGTTGACCCGGCGGACGTAATTCGCCCCCAGCATGGACAGGATATCGCCCAGCATCGTCAGCGACAGCGCGTTCGGGTCGCAGATCAAAAACCGGATTTTGCTGAAATCGATCTTTTCGGGCATCGGTCCGAATCACGGAGGGCGGCAGTAAAACTTAGGGTATCTCATACGTTTGGCGGGGCCCCGTGACAAGCCCCGCCGCACCTACCCGGGGCCACGGGGGCGCCATGCCCTAAAGTCATACGAATACCTATTGAATAACCCGCTCTGCGCGTGCCTAAATCGCGGGCGGTTAACTGACATATCAATCTGGCCGCCCGGCACGAACCGGATTTGGGGGAGATCGAGACCGTCATGGCGGACCGAGCCGCGACGCGGATCGAACGCGACAGTTTCGGGCCCATCGAGGTGGCCGCCGACCGGTATTGGGGCGCGCAGACGCAGCGCAGCGTCGAGCTGTTCCGAATCGGCGACGAGCGCATCCCCGAACCGCTGATCCGCGCTTTCGGCGCCCAGAAAAAAGCCGCCGCTTTGGCCAATCTCGCTTTGGGCGAGCTGCCGGCCGAGTTGGGGCCGATGCTGCTGAAGGCCTGCGACGAGGTGATCGCCGGCGTTCTGTCCGATCATTTCCCCCTCGTCGTCTGGCAGACCGGGTCGGGTACCCAGACCAATATGAACGCCAACGAGGTCGTGGCGAACCGGGCCAACGAATTGCTCGGCCATAAGCTCGGCGAAAAGAAGCCGGTCCACCCCAACGACCACGTCAATCGCGGGCAATCGTCCAACGATTCTTTCCCGACCGCGATGCATATTGCCGTCGTCGCGGAAATTCACGATCACCTGCTGCCCGCCCTTCAGCGCCTGCACGAAGTGCTGCTGGCCAAGGCGACGGAAACGGCCGGGCTGATCAAGATCGGCCGCACGCATTTGCAGGACGCCGTGCCCATGACAATGGGCCAGGAGATCGGCGCTTGGGCGCGCCAGGTCGAATTGGGCATGACGCGCGTCGAGCAGACGATGCCGCGCCTCTACCGCGTCGCCCAAGGCGGCACGGCCATCGGCACGGGCCTCAACGCGCATAAGCAATTCCCCGCGCGTTTCGCGCAGGAATTGGCGCGCCTGACCAACCTTCCCTTCATGCCGGCCGAGGATAAGTTCGAGGCGATCGCAGCCCACGACGCGATGGTCGAATGCTCGGGTGCGCTCAACACGCTGGCCGCCGGGCTGTTCAAAATCGCCAACGACGTGCGCCTGCTCGCCTCGGGCCCGCGTTCGGGGCTGGGCGAGCTTGCCTTGCCGGAGAACGAGCCCGGCTCCTCGATCATGCCCGGCAAGGTCAACCCGACCCAGGCCGAGGCGCTGACGATGGTCTGCGCGCAAGTGATGGGCAATCACGTCGCCGTCACGATTTCGGGTGCCAGCGGCCATCTGCAACTCAACGTCTTCAAGCCGGTGATCGCCTATAACGTGCTGCAATCGATCCGCTTGCTGGGCGACGCCGCGTCGTCCTTCGCCGAGAACTGCATTGCCGGCATGGCGCCGATCCCGGCGACGGTCGCCCACCATCTCGAGCGCTCGCTGATGCTGGTAACGGCGCTCAACCCGCATATCGGTTACGACAACGCCGCAAAAATCGCCAAACACGCCCATGCCCATAACCTGACGCTCAAGGAAGCCGCCGTCGGTCTGGGTCTCGTCACGGAAGCGGATTTCGACCGCTGGGTTCAGCCGATCGACATGCTGAGCCCGCGGGACAAAAAACAATCGGGGGAGTAAAAAATGGCCGGATCGATTCGCAAACGCTCGGTGGTTATCGCCGGACACCGGACGAGCATTTCGTTGGAGCCGGAATTTTGGACCGCGCTCAAAGACATCGCGCGCAAGCGCAACGCATCGATCAACGATCTCGTGACCGAGATCGACAAGATGCGCGCGGCGCGCGACCAGGCGGGGAACCTGTCGAGCGCGTTGCGCGTCTATGTGTTGCAGGCGCTGACCGGCACGCTGCCGGCGATCGCCCCGGTGGTCGCGGCCGCGGCGACGGCGCAACCGGTGCAAAAACCGCTCTGAGGGCTATGGCACTCGCGGCGTTGATCGTCGCGAGCGCCTTTTCGCCGTCCTACGCCTTCGATCGCGACGACGAATTCGATCAAGGCGTGACGGCGTTCCAATCGCGCGATTTCGAAAGCGCTTGGTTCCATTTTTGGGGCCTGGCGCGTATGGGCGACCGCGAGGCGCAGTTCAATCTGGGCCAGATGTATCGGCGCGGCGAAGGCGTGCCGCGCGATTTGGTGCAAGCGCGCCGCTGGTACGAAGCGGCAGCGGCCCAAGGCTTCGACGAAGCGCAATACCAGTTGGGCGTGGTGTGGGAGACCGGGAACGGCGTCCCCGCCGATCTAATGGAAGCGCGGCAATGGTACGCGCGCGCGGCGCGTGCCGGTCACGAACGCGCGCAAGAAGCGCTGAACCGGGTGGAAACCGCGCTGGCCGGGGGCCGCACGCGCACGATTATCGAGACGCCGGACGCCCCGCCGGCCGCGACCGTGCGGCCGAACCCGCCGGCGGCGCCCCGACGCCAGAACTAGGGCCGCCAGAACTAGCCGTCTGCGCCGGCGGCTGGAAATTCAAACGCGGATTGGCGAACGGGCCTTGCGCGGCGAAGCGCCAGGATTTCTTGCCTGCGAAGGCGAACTCGGCGACGAGATCCAGCGCCCAAGCGCCGATATCGATCTGCCCGGAACCGTCGATCGTCGCCCCCGCCCCGGCGGCGCGCCAGCGTTCGACCCGCGCATGGCCAAGCTCGATGCGCAAACGCGCGTCGAATTCGTCCAGCATGCTGCGCCCGCCGCGCCCGGCAAGTCGGGCAAGTTCGGCGATATCGGGCGGATTGCCGGGGGCCGCATAACGGCGCGCGATGGCACCCAAATCGAGCCCGTCGATGATCGCGCCGGGTGCGGTCAGCGCCGCATCGCCTTTGAGATTGCCCGCCCAGATCGAGAAGGTGCCGCCTTGCGATTCGACACGGCCCGATAGTTTCGCGGGTCCCCGCAGCACGGGCATGAGGCCCGATGCGGTCAGCATCTCGCCCAATTCGAAATCCGTCACCGCGAAAATCGCGGCGAGGCCGGGGTTTTCGCCGCCCGCGAGCTTGCCGCTGGCTTCGAACCGGCCGCGCCACAGCGAGCCCGAGAGCTGCCGCACGTCGATCCCGTCTTCGCCGAATCCCGCCTGCACCAGCGCGTCGCCCAGCGTCGCGCCGCCCACGATCAATTCGCGCGCGCGCAAAGAAAGATCGAGCGGGATCGCGCCCGCGAGGTCGAAGGCCAAGGGCACGCGGCTCCACCCGCCGGGGCCGGGTGCGGGCGCCACGGCGGCGCGCGCGGCCTGGGCTTGCTGACTGCGCGTCAGCAGGGGCCCGCGTTGCACGGGGCGCGGCAGCGCGCGCAAGCCCTGGGCGACCAGATCCCACCGGCGATGGATATCGCCGACGAACACGAAGCCGAACTCGTCTGGCACGCCGCCCCTTTGCCTCGGATCGCCAATACGGCCATCTCAACGGGGCCCGAAGCCGCCTGCCGATCGTCCAGCCGAACCGCAAGGCTAGATGACGCCATGCGGCGGCGGCAACCCGGCGGAACCGAAGGGCGGTCGCGCGCATTTCGCGGCGATGGCCGCACCAC
>JAIUNH010000173.1 GCA_020161965.1 Pseudomonadota bacterium | reverse complement strand
ATGTTCAGCACCGCCTCAATCCCCAGCGTCGCCGTGTCGAACCATTGCGTCGCATTCAGCGGATAGGCTTGGCCCGTGCGTCCCGCTTGGACCGCGGCGTTGCGCGCACGCTGGAATTCGGCGGCGAAAATCAAGCGCATCGTTGCGATGTCGGCCAATACGTTCGACGCGATCAAGCGGTTGCGCAGCAGATTGTTGATTTGCCCGTTGGCGCGGATGATCGCGCCGTCGAGCAGATCGAGTTCTTGGATGGTGCGCAGCATCAACGGCTCGTCGCGCGCGATATGCGCCCCGACGATCGCGCGCTGCCGGCCGGCGAATTCGCTGATCGCCCATAGCTCGTTCTTGAGCGGCACGAAGCCGTTCAACACGGGCTGCGCCGACAGCGCCCCGAAATCGATCGCCAGACGCAGCGCGTTGGCGCGATCGATGGCGCTCGTCGCCTCATGGAACCAGGCATCGACGCGCTCGCGCGGCCGCTCGCTTGCCGGCAAGGTCAGCAAGCCGTCCGCCTCCTCGCGCGCGCGCTGCAGGCTTTCTTGGGCTGCTTCGGCCTCGTCGCGCGCCAGCATCCAATCGGGCTGCGGCGGGATCGCGCGCAATTTGACCATAACTTCGGCCAGCGCCGTATCGCCGGCCACGCGCGCCACGTCGATCCCGTCGCGCACTTGTTTGGGGGACGGTTCGGGCCGGTTGAGCGCGACGGCGATCATCCCGCGCTCGCGCGCGTGCGCGGCCGTCGCCTCGATCAGCAAGTCGGAAATCGCGTTGCTCCCCTTCGCGAGCAACGCCACTTCGCGCTGCCGGATGGCATCGATCGACATGTCGATCGCGAACCACAGCGCGATTGCCGTGTTGACGCCGAGCAGCGTTAGAAGCGTAAAGCGAAGACTGGCGGAAAATCTCATGTGCCGTCCTTGCGCCGGCCGGCTCGGCGGCGGTCAATGGACGGCTTTTTCGTGTATTCGCGCGGACGAGGCATCATGCGTTCTCCGGGCGATCATTGAACCGTTGTTGTACACCATAGATCATGCGTTGCGGCGCAGGTGGTTCGATCCTGGATTTTCCGTATTAACAAGCCGTAAAGAATCCTGAGTCCTTGCCGGCTTGCAAAGCAATGGGCAAAACGTCACCGCAAAGTATGCGAAAACACGATATCGGGTCGCTAAACCGCCCGACGGCACTGTTCGGCGCCCTATATTACCTAGCGTTGCGCCTGAGCAAATCAGCTCTTCGGCTTGACGCCGGCTTGGACGAGCATTTCGGCGAGACGATAGACGGAAATCGCCTGATCGCGCGCCGCACGATACAGCATCAAATCCTCGGGCTCGATCGTGTCGATACGTAGCGCGAACACGTCGGTTTCGTACCAGAAGGTTTCATACCCGCCTTGATGCAGCGCATCGCGAATGGCAACGCGCTCCGCCTCCGTGATGTGGATGACTTCGATCTCGGCGAAAGACGGCCGCCAGCCGAGTGCCCACCATGCTTGGAACAGCGTGAAATCGTAGCCTTCGGTGTCGGTCATCAACACATCGGGCGGTGTAAAATCCGGCTCGGCCGCGTATTCGGCGACCGCCAAGCAATCGACCTCGACTTCGACCATCTCCTTTTCGACGTGCTGGAACTCCGGCATCAGCATATGGCGCTGGATGATCTCGGGCCGGAACGACGCCAGCACCGACGACGACGGCACGTTATAAAAGGTCCGTTTGCCGGAAGGCACGTCGGCGACGATCGCGGTGTTGCGCGGCACCGCCCCCGGCCGATCGGCGTAATTCGCCCTCAACGCCGCGAAGGGAACCGGCAGCGGCTCGAACAGCGTGCCGCGCCATTTGGGATGGCCGGTGTATTTGTAGAGCGGATCGCCCTTGCTGCCGTCATTGGCGCCGATGACGAGGTAACGAATTTCCGGCCGCGTCTTGGTCAGCTTGACCAGATACGCGTCGCGCACGGCATTGAACGCCTGATGATGATCCATGGCGCGATGCTAGGGCGGCCCCCCGCGTCGCGGCAAGCGCACGCGCCGATAGATATTGATGACTGATGAGGAACGCCTTGGTGAGCGCGCCGGGACTCGAACCCGGAGCCCCAACATTAAAAGTGTCGTGCTCTACCGATTGAGCTACGCGCTCATACCAAGGCGGCGGGAAACTAGGGCTTCGACGGCCCCGGGTCAACCTCGCCGTCACGCTTATTTTCGAATATCGATCAAATGCTTATACGGCAGGCTTGGCCGCCGATGCGGCGACGAAATTTCGATAGCGTTCGGCGGCGTTGGTCAGGTGCCGGCGCATCGCCCGGCGCGCCGAGTCGCCGTCGCGCGCCTGGACCGCCTCGGCGATGGCGCGGTGTTCGTCGCGGATGCGTTTGAGATACGCCGCCTGCCCCGCCGCCGTCATCCGCCAGACCTTCTCGTTGCGGCGGGGAATGACGAAACTGCCCATCATGCGCAGCAATTCGGGGAAATGCGGATTGCCGGTCGCGCGCGCGATCTCGGCATGGAAGGCGAAATCCTCGTCGGCCGCCGAGCGGCCGGAATCGATCGCCCGCTCGAACGCTTGATGCGCAACCGCGATCGCTTCAAGGGCCGGCTGCGTCGCGCGCTGGCAGGCCAAGCCCGCCGCCTCCGTTTCCAGCGCCAAGCGCAATTCGAGCGCGTTGATCGCGGAATCCAGCGAGCGCAGCAATTCCGGATCGAGATGGAATTCGTCGCGCGGCGCTTGCGACACGAACGCGCCCGAGCCCTGGCGCGTGGTGACGAGGCCGCGCGCCTTCAACGCCGCGACCGCCTCGCGCACCACGGTGCGGCTGACTTTCATGCCCTCGACCAATTCGCGCTCGGTCGGCAAACGCTGCCCCGCCGGCCAGCGACCGCTGGCGATTTCGGCCATCAAACGATCGACGACCTCCTTCGTCAGGCTGCGACCGGGGCGCACGGGCGTCATCATCGCGGCCGTTTCGGGCTTCGCCGTCACCTCGGTCGAAACGGCGCTGGACTTTTGTTGTCGGGTCATCGTACAAATTTTTAGCACAAAGTTCCGACCCGCCGCAAACGGCGGGCCGTAACCCAAACAAGTACGACGTAACAAATACGCGACACGTGCTCGATAACCGGCCGGCGGAATCAACCCGTTCGGTCACAGGGAGGAGATCCAAATATGAAACGCCGCCAATTCATGACGGCCGCCGCAGCGTCGGCGATCGTCGCCGCGTCCGGTTCGGTCCGCGCGCAATCCAAGCTGGTGCTGAAGGCGACCGACGTCCACCCGCTCGGCTATCCGACGGTCGAAGCCGTCGTGCGCATGGGCAAGAAGCTCGAAGCCGCCACCAATGGCCGTATTTCGGTCGAGATGTATCCGTCGATGCAGCTCGGCGGCGAAAAGGAAATGATCGAGCAGGCCCAAGTCGGCGCCTTGCACATCGCGCGCATTTCGGTCGGCCCGATGGGCCCGCTGGTGCCCGAAATGAACGTCTTCAACCTGCCCTTCGTGTTCCGTAGTGCGGCGCACATGGAAAAGGTGATCGACGGCCCGATCGGCCAGGAGATCATGCAGAAGCTGACCGACCATCCCACGGCCAATCTGATCGGCCTGTGCTGGATGAACGCCGGCACGCGCTCCGTCTACAACTCCAAGCGCCCGATCACCCAGGTCTCGGATCTCAAGGGTCTCAAGATCCGCATGATGGGCAACCCGCTGTTCGTCGACACGATGAACGCGCTGGGCGGCAACGGCGTGGCGATGGGCTTCGACCAGCTGATCAACGCGATGCAGACCGGCGTCGTCGATGGTGCGGAGAACAACGAGCCCAGCTACGACAGCGGCCAGCATTATCGCTACGCCAAGTATTTCTCGAAGACCGATCACCTGATGATCCCGGAAATCCTGGTCTTCTCGAAGCGCCAGTGGAACGCGATGTCGGCCGACGATCGCGCCTTGGTCGGCCGCATGGCCAAGGAAGCGCAGTTGGAGCAGCGCGCCCTTTGGTACGAAGCCGAAAAGGCGGCGATCGGCAAGATGGTGGCCGCCGGCGTCGTCATGAACGACGTGCCGAACAAGAAGGAGTTCCAGGACGCGGTCCGCCCCGTGTGGGACAAATATGCCGGTCAGCACAAGGCGCTGATCGACCGCATCCAGGCCGTCAATTAAGCGAACCGACGGGACGAGGTCCGGCGGCCCGAGCGCCGCCGGACCGATCCCTGCCTAATTCTTCTTCGATTTCCGGCGGCCAACGATGCGTGACACCTATTTCCGCGCGATGGACGCGATGCACCGGGCGAGCGTGGTTCTCGCGGGCATCGCCCTTATCGTCATCACCTTGATCATCCCATGGGGTGTTTTCACGCGCTACGTGCTCAACAGCGCGTCGTCGTGGCCCGAGCCGCTCGCCATTCTGATGATGATCTGGCTGTCGTTCTTGTCGGCGCTGATCTGCTATCGCGAGCACCGGCATATCGGCGTCAACATCGTTCCCGATCTGCTGCGCGGCCGTGCAAAGTATTTCCTCGGCCTCGCGGTCGAGCTTTGCATGCTGACGACCGGGCTGTTCCTGCTTTGGTACGGCGTCAAGCTCGTACAGACGACTTGGTATCAGAGCATCGCCGAGTTCCCGATCATGTCGGTCGGCGTTTCATACCTGCCCGTGCCGATCGCCGGTGCCGCCACGGCGCTACTGGTGGTCGAGCGCGTGATGAAGGGCGATTTCTTCCCCGCGATCGAGGTCGAGGACGACCCGCGCGAAACCGTTTCGACCGAATAACACCGGGACAGCACAACATGGACGCGCTCGTATTGCTCGGCGGCTTCGTCGTTTTCTGCCTGATGGGCGTGCCCGTCGCCTATTCGCTCGGTCTTTCGGCGATCTGTGCCGCGTTGTGGATGGATATTCCGCTCGAAGCCATCGCGCTGAAGACCTCCGACGGCATGGATGACTTCCCCCTTCTCGCCATCCCGTTCTTCATCCTGGCGGGCGCCATTATGGCCGAAGGGGGCATGGCGGCGCGTATCGTCAATCTCGCCAAGATATTCGTGGGCTTCATCCGCGGCGGCTTGGCGCTGGTGAACATCCTGGCGTCCACGATGTTCGGCTGCATTTCCGGCTCGTCCGTCGCCGATACCGCGTCAATCGGCTCCGTGATGATCCCGCAGATGGTCAAGCAAGGCTATCCGCGGCTCTTCGCCGTGAACGTCACGATCTCGGGCGCGCTGCAACCGCTGCTGATCCCGCCCTCGCACAACATGGTGATCTATTCGCTGGCGGCCGGCGGCACGGTCTCGGTCGCGCATTTGTTCATGGCGGGGATCATTCCGGGCCTGCTGCTCGGCGCGTCGCTGATGATCCTGTGCCTCATCATTGCCCATCGCGGCAATTACCCGAAGGGCGAGGTCATTTCGCTGCGCCAGGCCGGCCGCATCGCCTACGAAGCCGTGTGGGGCCTCGTGACGATGATCATCATCCTGGGCGGCATCCTGTCGGGCATCTTCACGCCGACGGAATCGGCGGCCGTCGCCTGCATTTGGGCGTTCCTGGTCACGGTGTTCATCTATCGCGACTACAAAATCCGCGAATTGCCGCACCTGATCGGCCGCGTGGTGCGCACCGTCGGCATGGTCATGATCATGATCGGCTTCTCGGTCGCCTTCGCCTATATGATGACGCTGATGCGCATCCCCGCGAAGGCGACGGAATTCTTCGTCGCGATCTCGTCGGACAAATATACGTTCCTGTTCTACATCAACATGCTGCTGCTGTTGCTCGGCACGTTCATGGATCTCGCACCCATGCTGCTGATCTGCACGCCGATCTTCCTGCCGATCATCGCGAAATTCGGCATCGATCCCGTGCATTTCGGGATCATCATGATCTTCAATCTGGGGATCGGGCTGATCACGCCGCCGGTCGGGCCCACTTTGGCCGTGGGGTGCGCCATCGGCAAAGTATCGATGGAGCAGGTCTCCAAATCGATCATGGTCTTCTACATACCGATGCTGATCGTGCTCGGTCTGGTGACCTATATTCCCGCACTGACCTTGTGGCTGCCCAAACTGCTGCTGGGCTAAGCCGCCAAGCTTAAAGCGGTGCCCTGGGGGCCAATGTGGGGATCGTCGGCGTTTCGGCGTCGATCGGCTGGCCGGCGAGCTTGGCGCGCACGGCGGCCGCCGTTCTGGGCGAAACAAAGTGCGAGATATCGCCGCCCAGGCGCGCGACTTCCTTCACGAAGCGCGAGGAGATGAATTGCTGGCTTTCCGAGGCCATCAAGAACACCGTCTCGACTTCCGGCCCCAGGCGCTTGTTCATCCCGGCCATCTGGAACTCGTATTCGAAATCCGACACGGCGCGAAGCCCACGCAGAATGATCTTGGCGCCGACCTTTTCGGCGAACTGCATCAGCAGGCTTTCGAACGGCATCACTTCGATGCGCGCGGCTTCGGAAAGCGGCAGCGCCGCGACTTCGCGCTGTACCAGCGCCACGCGCTCGTCCAGCGTGAAGAGCGGGCCCTTTCCGGGATTGACCGCCACGCCGACGATCAGCCGATCCACCAATGCCGCCCCACGATGGATGATATCGAGATGGCCGTTGGTCGCCGGATCGAACGTGCCGGGGTAAATGCCGATGCGCTTGCTCATTTGCCGTTACCCTCGCCGGCGCCGTCGCCCGTTTCGGACGCGGCCGTTTCGCCGTTCGCATCGCCGGACGCTTCGTCGCCGCCCAGATCGCCCAGGCGCGCGACGGAGACCACGCGCTCGCCCTCGCCCACCCGGAACACCGTAACACCCTGGGTTTGGCGGCGCGCGATGCGGATATCGTCGATCGGCGTGCGGATCAGCGTGCCGGCGTCCGACACGATCATCAATTGATCGCCCGTGGCGACCGGGAAGGATGCGACGACGTCGCCGTTCTTCTCGGTAAGTTCGATATTCGCGATGCCCGAGCCGCCGCGCCCGGTCTGGCGGTATTCGTAGGACGAGCTGCGCTTGCCGAAACCCTTGCTGGTGATCGCCAGCAGGAATTCTTCGGCTTCCGCCAAGGCGGCGTAACGCTCCTCGCTCAATGTCACGGCTTGCGTGGCCGCCGCCTCGCCGTCGTCGGGTGCTGCCGTCTCGGCCGTATCTTCCGTGCCGCCGCGCCGCGCGCGGGCCATTTTGAGATATGCCTCGCGCTCGGCCGTATCGAGTTCGATATGGCGCAGCATCGTCATCGAAATGATTTCGTCGCCCGAAGCCAATTTCTGGCCGCGCACGCCGGTCGAATTGCGGCTGGCGAAGACGCGCACGTCGGTGACGGGGAAGCGGATGCACTTGCCCAGGCGCGTGGCGAGCACGACGTCGTGGCGATCGGTGCAAGGCTGCACCGCGACCAAGCGCTCGCCGTCTTCCTCCAGCTTCATGGCGATCTTGCCCTTCGCCATGATGTTCTCGAAATCCGACAACGCGTTGCGCCGGACATTGCCCGCCGACGTGGCGAACATGATGTTGAGGCTGCTCCACAGCGTTTCGTCGCGCGGCAAGGGCAGCACGGTCGCGATCGTTTCGCCGTCGGCCAGCGGCAGAAGCTGGACCATCGGCTTGCCGCGCGCCTGCGGGTTGCCCAGCGGCAGACGATGGCATTTCAGCCGGAAGACAAGGCCCCTATTCGTGA
>JAIUNH010000172.1 GCA_020161965.1 Pseudomonadota bacterium | reverse complement strand
CGATCACATTGACGATCGCGCCGGATTTGCGCTCGGCCATCTGCTTGTGCACGCGGCGCGTCAGATTGATATAACCGAAAACCTTCAAATCCCACGCTTGGCGCCAGCGCTCTTCCTGCACCTCGTCGAGCGTGCCGCCGGGAATGCTGCCGGCATTGTTGATCAGCACGTCAAGCGCGCCGGCGGCTTCGGCCACTCGATCGACCTCCGCCGAGATGCCGAGATCGGCCGAAATACCGCGCACCGCGACGTTGTGACGGGCGCGTATCTGCGCTACGGATGCGTCAAGGTCCGCCGCATTGCGGGCCACAAGGCAAAGATCCGCACCTTCCTCCGCGAAACGCAGCGCCGTGGCCAACCCAATGCCCTTCGACGCCCCCGTGATCAAAACGCGCTTTCCTTGCAGGCCCAAATCCATGGCTTCAACCCCTTCAAATTCGCGGAATTGGGTTGATTTATACACTGAGTATACTTATATGCAACCCATTGAAGGATATGGCGCATGAGTGCCAAGCGCAAAGGCAGTTCGGAACGTGCCGTCGGCCGCCCGCGCGGAACCGGCAGCCAAGTCGTTTATGCCCGGCTGCGCGAGAAGATTTTGCGCCTGCAAATTCCGCCGGGGAGCGCGCTGGACGAATTCGCACTGGTCGAAGAATTCAAAGTCTCGCGCACGCCGATCCGCGAAGCGCTGATCCGGCTCGCGTCGGACGAACTGATCCTGCTCTATCCCAACCAAGCGCCGCGCGTGGCGCCGATGGACATCATCGGCACGAAGGAGCAGTTCGAAAGCCTCGAGCTCGCCCAACGCGCGACGACACGCTGGGCGGCCTTGCGCCGCGCCGACGATTCCTTCGACGAGATGCGCCGCACGGCCAAGGCTTTCGCCGACGCGGCGGGCGAGCACGACTATTACCGGATGGTGGAAAGCAATCTCGAATTCCACATGGCGATCGCCAATGCGTGCGGCAATCGCCACGTCGCCAAGTTCTACTATTCGCAGCTCAGCAGCACGCTGCGCATCGCCACGATCACGCTCGCCAACGCGACGCTGATCACCGGCCATCACCGCGCCTATTTCGATCACATCATCACCGAGCACGATCAGATGATCGACGCGATCGAACGGCGCGACGCCCAAGCCGCCGACAAACTGGCGCAAGATCATTCCCGCGCCTTCCAAGCGCGCATCGTGCGCTTCATCCGCGCCAATCTCGCCGACCAGCTGCAATTCGACGACACGCCGGTCGATACGTCCGAGTAAACCGCCGATCGTCGCGGAAAATTTCAGGAGCAACATGACCGAAGGTATCCGCGGCAAGGTCGTCGTTATCACGGGTGCGAGCAGCGGGCTCGGCGCCGCCACCGCCCGGCGCTTGGCAAACGAAGGCGCCATCGTCGTTCTGGCGGCACGCCGGCGCGATCGGATCGAGGCGCTGGCGAACGAGCTTTCGACCGGCGAACGCCGCGTCCTGGCGATCGCGACCGACGTCACGAACAAGGATCAGGTGAAGGCGCTCGTCGACGAAACGGTCGCGGCGCATGGCCGCATCGACGTGATCTTGAACAATGCCGGGCTTATGCCGTTGTCGCCGATCGAGCGCCTGAAGGTCGACGAATGGGACCGGATGGTCGACGTCAATATCAAGGGCGTGCTTTACGGCATCGCGGCGGCACTGCCGCATATGCAGCGGCAGAAATCCGGTCAGATCATCAACGTGTCGTCGGTCGCCGGACATAAGATCCTGTCCTCCGGTGCCGTGTATTCGGCGACCAAATTCGCGGTGCGCGCGCTGTCCGAAGGCTTGCGACAGGAAGTGAAGCCCCACAATATCCGGGTGACGATCATCTCGCCCGGCGCCGTCGCGACGGAGCTGATCGACCAGATCAGCGAAGCCGATATTCAATCGGCGGTGCGCGCGCGCACGACCTTCGCCGTGCCGGCCGACACCTTCGCGCGAATGGTCGCGTTCGCGATCAGCCAGCCCGAAGACGTCGACGTGAACGAAATCCTATTCCGGCCCACGCGCCAGGAAAGCTGACCTTTCCGACGGCCGCACCGATGCAAACCTTACCCTTTGCGTCGACAATGCCGTCCCTTGCGCACGCGTTATCGAGAGCGCGAGATCGTCAACTCGAATAGCGGCCGTTATCCAGTGTTCAAATCCCCGACGGCACGCCACGCGAATCAGATTCTTTAGCTTGTTTGAATCCAAGCGCCGAAATGTGCGTTTGGCGGAAGGTCGTGTCGTCGACCGGATCGCCATTGGCGGTGCCCCTCGCCCGCCCTGGCGCGGCGGCCTTTGCTGACGCTCAAACCAACATCGCATCGCGATAAAACGCCAAGGACCTGCGTATCGCACGATACGCCAATTTCAGTTCGGCGAATCAATATCAACAATTAAACGCCTCAAGATTGCCGAGTGGAACTCGTACGATCTCGAATCGTGCTGAGCGACTTGCGGGGGAAAACTTACTGTCGGCATTTCGAGTGTCGCTACAACGACCGACATCATATGTTCGCGTATCTGCCATGCCATTTTTAGAATTTCACGCGCGACCTCGATCGGCCGTGAAACACATGCACAGTGTGGACGACGCCGAATTCCGATCGATAAATAATGCCGAGAAACTTGGATTATTTAAGTGTGGTCGTTTCTATCTTGTAAAACTTTATCCAAATTAAACTAAATATTGTGTCGCATTGGCACCGTGCCAATGCACGCGGAAGACGCAATCGTAAACAAAGTCTGAATCGGCTCGTCGCGTACCGCTCTGTTATTCAATTGAAAACGCCGTTCAATCGGATATTGTCGTGCATAGGGTCAAATGGCATCGACGCACGATTCAAAAAAATCGAATTCTGCCGACGGTGTCATCGCGCTGGTCGCTTTCCGCACCGCCGAGCATTTGTTTGCGATCGATCTCCAATACGCGTTGCGGGCGATCCCTGCCTGTGAAATCGTAGAGCTGCCCACGGCCGATACCATGCCGCCGATCGGCGCGCTCCGTTTCGAAGGCTCGCTTGTGCCGGTTCTCGATCCGGCGCGGCTCTTGCGGATGACGTCCGCCATGCAAATCGTTCCGAGCACGCTTTTCCTGCTCGCGCGGCCCCGCGATCGCATCGTCGCCTTCGTCGTCGACACCGTTCTTGGCGTCCGGCATATCGATATCGGGGCGATCGCGCGGGCTGAACGATTGGGTCTCGGCATGTCGCGTCTTTCGGGCGTCGCGCCCGATATCGAAGGGCTAATCCATATTTTCGACCCCGAACGGGTGTTGACCGACGGTGAGGAAGCCGCGATCGCGGCCGCCTCGGCATGACCCAAGCCCGCCCCTTTCACCCCGCAGCCAGCCTGATCGAAAGGCGCATCGGTCTCGCCCTGCGCGCGCACAACGTCACCCTCGTCGAAGACCCGGCGAATCCGGCGATCGACGAAATCTTCGCTGCCGCACCGATCGACGGCGAATCCTGGCAATCGGTGATCGAAGCCATCACGATCGGCGAAACGCGCTTCCATCGCGATCGAAACTGGTTCTCGCAAATCGAGAATCGGGTGCTGCGCCCGCTGATCGCCCGGCGGCGGGCCGACGGCGATCGGCGGATCGCGATTTGGTGCGCGGGCTGCTCGTCGGGCGAGGAACCCTACTCCCTCGCCATGCTGCTACGCGATCTGATTGCCGATATCGGCGAGTGGAACATCCGTATCGACGCCACCGATATCCGCGTCGGCGCGTTGGACGCGGCGCGGCGCGGCCTCTATCACGAGCGCCAGCTGCGCGAGCTCGCCGCGACGATGGTCGCGCGGCATTTCGTTGCGGCCGGGCCTGCGACCTACAGCGTGGACGACGGCGCGAAGCGCTTGGTCGCGTTCGACTTCTTCAACCTCGCGGATCCCGCGACCTACCCCGTGACGGCGCGGCGCGGCGGCTACGACCTCGTCGTGTGCCGGAACGTGCTGATGTATTTCGGGGCCGAAATTCAATCGCGCATCGCGCGCCATTTGGTCATGGCGCTGGCGCCCCAGGGTTGGCTTGCCGTGGCACCCGCCGAAGCAACCGCCGCACTTTTCGCGCCACTGGTGCCGGTAAATACGGAAGACGCGATTTTCTTTCGCGACGCGGGCCAAGATCGCCGCCGCGTTGCCGACACCGCGTCGCGCGAAGCGTTTGCCGCCGTCGTCCCACCGCCGACGTTCGTAGCAAAGCCGCCCCCGGCGCCTTCGCCCATATCCGCGCCTGTGCCCGTGTCGGATATGCAAGGCGAACCGAACGAAGCGGCCGATCGCGGCGATCACGCGCGTGCGCGCGAACTTTGCCTCGCCCAGCTGGCACGCGATCCCGTCGACGCGCGGACCAATCTCGTCCTGGCGCAGATCTGCCTGGAGATGGGGGATTTCGTCGGCGCGCGCGCGGCGGCACGGCGCGCGATCTATCTCGTTCCGGGTTGCGCGACGGCGCATTTCCTGATGGCGACGGCATGGCGTCACGACGGCGATGGCGAGCGTGCGCGGAGGGCGATGCGCGTCGCTTTGAAGCTGGTGCAAACCGAAGAGACCGACGAATTGGAAGGCGCATTGCCGGCGGGCTACATTCGCAGGGCCGCCGTCGCCTATTTGAACGGCGAGATGCGGGACAAATCCGATGGATGAGCCCGCCCCCAAAGCGCCGCGCGCCATCGATTGGCCCGCCACGAAGCGGAAAATCGAGGCGGCGATCGAACGTTTGGAAGTGGGCGGCACGCTGACCGCCGAAGCGGCGCGCAAAATCCTTCGCGAACGCGCGCTCAAATTCGCCCCGGCGCCGCAAGCCGTCGATGACGGCGAGCGGATCGAAATCCTCGCTTTCACCGTCGCGGGCGCCGCATACGCAATCGAGCGCGCCTATTGCGAAGCGGTGACCGCGTGCGAAGAGCTCTGCTATCTGCCGGGTGTTCCATCTTTCTATCTCGGCGTTCTGAGTCATGGCGGCGGCATCTTTCCGATCGTCGATCTGCCGGCGCTGATCGGCGGCAGCGGCGGTGAAGCGCCGCGTGTGCGCTACGCCGTATTGATCCACGGCGACGCTTCGCTTGGCATCGCCGCCACCGCGATAACGGGGCTGATGACGATTTCGGCCGCGTCGATCGCGCGGTCGGGCGGCGACGCGAATTCGTCCGGCATCGTGGCCGGCGTGCTGGCCGATGGAACGCTGCTGCTCGACGCGCAGAGGCTGATGGCCGACTCGCGTCTTCAAATCAACGAAGAGCCGATGCTTGCGGTTCAAAACAAGGAAACGCGCCAATGATGCTCGCAATTTCGAATTTCAGTCTGCGGCGCGTGGCCCTCGCCGGATCGCTCGCCTGCGCGGTCATTCCCGCCGCCATCCTCGGAATCGGATCGGCTTTCGCGATCCGCACCGCCACGATCGCCGAGGAAATCCGCCGCGCGGAGACGCAATCCACGCTCGTGGCACAGATTCTGGAGAAGACGCTTCAAGCGGAGATGACATCCATTGCCGATCTCGGCAACATGCTGCGCGCGGTCGCGGCGCCGTCGACCGAAAACGTCACGCCGCTTCTGCGCCTCTTCAACCGGCAGCACGCCAATCTCGATCAGCTGTTGTTCGTCGGGGCCAATGGCTTGGTCATGGCGGCCGACGCACAAGATCAGGCCGACAAGGGCGCGTCGCTGGTCGGCGTCAACGTCGCCGATCGCGATTACTTGCGCGACGCCATGCGTCGATCCGAAACGGTGATCTCGCGCAATCCCATCATCGGCCGGGTTTCGGGTCGCCAGCTGATCGCCATGGCCGCGCCGGCGTTTTCCGCCGACGGCGCCATTGTCGGCGCCGTGGTCGGGACTTTGTCGATCGACAATATCAAGGACATCATTTCCTTGAGCAGTTACGGCAAGTCCGGACAGGTCGGCGTCGCCACGGAGCGCGGAACGGTCATCGCGCATCGCAACAAGGATTTGGTCGATCAGCGCTTCGACCTTACGAAATACGAGCTGTGGCGGGACATCGCCGGCAATGCAAGCGGCGGCGTGGAAAAATATACCGACGAAACCGGCCGGGCACGGATCGCCGGCTATTCGACCATTCCCTTGGTCGGATGGAAGGTCTGGACGAGCCGCGCCTTGGACGAGATCGACCAGAACATCTACGCCAACTACGCTGGCGATGCCGCCCTCTCCGCCTTCGCGGTGCTGATCGTGGCGCTTATCGGCGCCTATTACACCCATAAGGTCGTGCTGCCGGTCGAGACATTGCGCGAGACCGCCGCCAAAATCGCGCAAGGCGACCTCGCTCAACGCTCCTCGACTTTAGGGCCACGGGAGATCGTCGAACTCGCGAAATCGGTCAATTCCATGGCCGACGCCATGCATAAACGCATCGAAATCGAGAAAAAAGAACGCCAGCTGTTGGAAACGGCGATCGGCGAGTTCGCGACGCTCGCAACGCGCGTCGCGGACGGCGATCTCCAAGCGAAAGTCGCCGAAAACCCGGATCCGGCGCTGAATCGGCTCGGCTTGAGCCTCAACCGAATGACCGAATCGCTCAGCGCGCTGGTCAGCGATACCCAGGACGCGGTGTCGCGGCTGGCATCCGCGGCCTCGGAAATCGTCGCGGCAACGCGCCAGCAGGTCTCCGCCACGTCGGAGGAAGCGGCCGCCGTTCGCCAAACCGTCGCGACCGTCGCCGAAGTGCGCCAAGCGGCCGAGATGGCCGCACGCAAGACCCGGCATGTCGCCGATCTGGCGCAGAAGACGGCCGCAACGGCCGAGGACGGACGAAAATCCGCCGACGACAGCATCCGCGGCAGCGACGAGGCGCGGCGGCGAATGGAAGAACTGGCCGAACGCATCCTCGCCTTCAGCGAACAGGCCGAAGCCATCGCCGAAATCAACGCGGCCGTCGGCGAATTGGCGGAGCAATCAAATCTGCTCGCGGTCAATGCCGGCATCGAGGCGGCAAAGGCCGGCGACGCCGGCAAAGGCTTCGCCGTCGTCGCGAGCGAGATCAAAGCGCTCGCGGATCGCAGCAAGGAAGCGACCGGCCAAGTCCGCCGGATCGTCATCGACATCCAAAAATCCGCGCAATCGACCGTCATCGCCGCCGAGCAGGGCGTCAAAGCCGCGACCAGCGGCTCGGCCGTTGCCGAGCGCTCCGGCCAAGCGATCGCGTCGCTGACCGGCAGCGTTCTCGAAGCGTCGCAGGCGGCCCAGCAGATCATGGCGACCGCCCAACAACAGGAAGCGGGCATGGATCAGATCGCGCTCGCGATGAAAAACATCGAGCAATCCTCCGCACAAACCGTCGCCGCCCTGCAGCAGGTGGAGCGCGCGGCGTCGGATCTCAACGCGCTCGCCGGCCATCTCACTCGATCCGTCGCCAAGCTGGCCGCCGAAAACGCGAAAAGCTGACGGGTATGAATCGCGAGGCGCTACAGAGGCGGCTGCTAGCGACGTTCCGCGACGAAGCGGGCGACCATGTCCGCACGCTCGAAACGGAAACCGCGGCACTTCTCGCGGATCCCGACACGCCCGCTGCGCGCACGCGGCTCGAAACGCTGTTTCGCGTGGTACACACGCTGAAGGGGGCCGCGCGATCGGTGCGGCTCACCCAGATCGAAGCGATTTGCCAGACGCAGGAGGAAGCGCTTCGCGCCGCCGTGCAAAGCGGCGCGTTGCCCGGCACGGCACTGC
>JAIUNH010000171.1 GCA_020161965.1 Pseudomonadota bacterium | reverse complement strand
TGTCCAACGCCGCGCGCGCCAATGCCAAAGGTGCCGCCGCGCCGCCGGACGCCGCCCCCACGAACGTCACGTCGTTGCGCTCGCGAAGTGCGATCGCCACGGTCAGCCAGCGCGTATCGGGCCCGCCGACACGCGGCGCAGGCGCCAGCGGAAACACCGTCCCTTGCGGCAGCTTGGCGATACCGAACGGCGCATGACCGGTCAGCGCGCAAGCGACGGCACCGCCGTCGCGATCGACGATCGCGAAACCCGTGCCCGAAACCGTATCGGGTTCGGCCGCGAATTCGCCGCCGACGCCGGCAAGGCCGCGAACGCGCGCGGACGCCATCGCTTCGCCCATCGGCAGGCGCGACGACAAATCCGCCTGCAGCCATTGCGCGCGATCGCGCGACGCGGCGGCGGCGGTCGACACCAGCAGCGGCAAACGCGCGTCGGGGGCGGTCGGCCGCCAGCGCGATTCGAGCGCGCCGAAAATTTGTCCCACCGCCAGCGCACCGGATGCGGGCGTCGTGCCGACGAACAGGTCGTTGCTTTCGCCCACGCGGATCGACGGCTGGATCTGCGCCATACCCGACGCCAATTCCGCCGCCGTCAGGCGCATGCCGGCCGCATCCAGCGATTGCAGCATCGCGCGCGCATATTGCCCATTATGCAGATCACCGGGACCGCGGCTGCGCAACACGCCCAACGCCGCCGCCATTTGCGGCTGCACCATGCGCTCGCCTTCCGCGATCGGGCGGCCTTGCGGCAGGAAGATCGCCCGCAAACCAGGATCGGCGGCCAGACGCTGCGCGTTCGCGGCGACGTCGATGGCCAAGGCCCGCGTCGCCTCCGTGCCGTTGCGCGCGAAACTTTCGGCGGGGCTGACGATCTGTTCCCAGCGCAAGCGGCCATAGCGCGCATGCAGCGCAAAAAGCCCGCGCGGAATGCCCGGCGTGGCGATCTGCGCATCGGCGCCCGCCGCCGTCGCGGGAAAGGAAATCGATTCGACGCTGCGCGTGCGTCCGGCGCCCGTCGCGATCAGGCAGAACCCGCCGCCGCCGAGCGGCGCTTGGCTCGGCAAGGTCACGGTCAGCGTCAACGCCGCCGCGACCGCCGCATCGGCCGCCGATCCGCCGGCGGACAGGATATCGCGCGCGACCAATGCCGCGCGCGGCTCGGCCAATGTCGCCCCGCCTAGAAAGCCGCGCACCGAGCCGACGACGCCCAGATCCTCGGTCTTCGTGCCGCCCATCCCAAGCCAAGAACAGCCCGACAAAGCCATGCCGGTCGCGAGCAAGCCCGCCACGAAAAGGCCGCGCTTGGGCGATTGATTTGCCGGGCGCGTGGCCCTAGCTTGGGTTCGCACGCCGTGCGTCGAGCTTGGAAACTGGGTCATGCGCTTGAAACTGCTCGATTTTGCGAAAGTCTTGCGGGCCGCCGGAAAAGCGGGCCTTGCGGGCGTTATCGCTCTTTCGGTCGCACTCTGGCAACCCCCGCCGGCGGGCGCCCAAGCCCAGCAGCGTATCCAGTTCATCCGCGACGCGGAAACCGAGACGATCATCCGCGCCTATGCGACGCCGATTTTCCGCGTCGCCGGTCTCAACCCCGACGACATCAACGTCCATCTGATCAACGACCGGACGCTGAACGCCTTCGTGGCGATCGGCCAGAACATGTTCTTCCATACCGGTCTGCTGATGCGCACGGAAAATCCCGGCCAGTTGATCGGCGTGATCGCGCATGAAACCGGCCATATCGCGGGCGGCCATTTGGCGCGCCTGCCCGAAGCGATGCGCGACGCGTGGACGGCGACGGTGGTCTCGCTGCTGGGGGCGGCGGCGGCGGCCGTCGCCGGGCGCGGCGACGCGGCGGTCGCGTCGGTTTTGGCGGGCCAGCAAATCGCGGAGCGCAGTTTCCTGCGTTATTCGCGCGCCCTCGAATCCTCCGCCGATCAGGCGGGCACCACCTTCCTCGATCGCTCGCAGCAATCGGCCAAGGGCTTCCTCGAATTCATGCAGATCCTGCAGGATCAGGAATTCGCGATGGTGGAACGTCAGGACCCTTACGTGCGCACCCACCCGGTGACGCGCGAGCGTATCGACTTCATCCAGAATTTCGTCGCCAATTCGCGCTTCACCAACGCGCCCCTGCGGCCCGAATTCGTCGAGATGCACAAACGCATGCGCGCCAAGCTGATCGGCTATATCGAGCCTGCGCGCGCGCTGACGCAGTATCGCGAGAGCGACACGTCGCTGGAAGCGCGCTACGCGCGCAGCTGGGCCTATTACCGGCGCGGCGACATGATGCGCGCGATCCCGCTGATGGATGCACTCCTGAAGGACCATCCCGACGATCCGTGGTTCGCCGAATCGCGCGGCCAGTTCACCTACGAGAACGGCCGCCCGCGCGACGCGATCCCGTTCTACGAAAAAGCCGTCGCCAAAGTGCCGGCCAACGCGCTGCTGCGTCTGGGCCTCGCTTCCGCGCAGATCGCGACCGAGGATACGGTGCTGCTCAAAGCCGCGATCGACAATCTGATCCAGGCCCAGGCGCGCGAGCCGGAAACCGCCGAAATCCACCGCCAGCTCGCCGTCGCCTACGGGCGCGACGGGCAAATGGGCATGGCAGCCTTGTCGCAGGCCGAATACGCGCTGCTGATGGGCCAGCGCGTGGCAGCGCGCGGTTTCGCCGAACGGGCGGAACGTTTGCTCCCGGCCGGTTCGACTTATATCCTGCGCGCCCAAGACATCAAAAACGCGATCGATCCGAACCCGCCCCGCCCATGAAAAAATTCATCGCCGCCGCCGCCCTTCTCGTCCTCGCCGCCTGCTCGAGCGGTCCGTCCGGCCAAGCGCCGGCCCCCGCCCAAGCGACGCGCGCCTCGGTCGTCGATGGCACGATCCGATTGCTCGACCGCATTCCGGGGGCGCAAGCCAACGCCGCCCCCGAGCAATGGTGGACACGCCGCCAAGCGAACGAAGGCCCGCTGACGGTCGTCGATCTGCAAGGCACGCTCGCCATCCGCCCCGACGCGCCCGGCGGTTCCTTGATGGCGCGCCGCGTGGACGCGAGCCTTGCCGCGACACCCTTCCTGCGCTGGAGCTGGTATCTCGAACCCAGCGTGTTCGGCGGCGGGCCGGGGACGGGCCAGGAGCGCGGCCTTCGCATGGTCGTGTTCTTCCGCTCGGTCGATCGGCCGTTCAGCGAGCGTCTTGCCTCATGGGCGTTCGTCGAGCCCGCCGAATACGATCATTGGGTCGAAATCTCGTTCGGCGGCTTCGGGGCCGCACGCGCCGAGATGGCGCAGCAGCGCAAATGGACCGCCGACGAATCCGGCCGGCGCATCGTGCTGCGCGAGCCGCGCGCCGAGCAGGCGGGCAACTGGCATGTCGAGGCGATCGACCTCAACGAGCTCTATAAACGCTTCTGGCCGAACGGCGATCCCACCAAGATGCGCATCGTGATGGTGGGCTTGGGCGGCTTCTCCGGCAACGTGCCCGAAGGCGTGCCCGGCGCCATCGGCTATATCTCCGAAGCGTATCTCACGCGATGAAACGCATCTTCGCCGCCGCGGCGCTGGCGCTCGGGTTGATCGGGCCCGCGCAAGCGCAAGCACCGGCGCCCGACAAGGCGGCGATCGAACAGATCGTGCGCGATCTGATCCGCCGCGAGCCGGAGATCGTTCTCGAAGCGCTCGACGCGCTGGAAAAACGCGGCGAGGCCCAGCAGCGCGAAGCGGCCAAGCAAACGTTGAACGAGCGCCGCCGCGAACTCGAAAATGACCCCGATATGCCCGTCGCGGGCAATCCGCGCGGGACCGTCGTGATCGTCGAGTTTTTCGATTATCGCTGCCCCTATTGCCGGCGCATGGCCGAGCCGATCAAGGAATTGCTCGCGGCCGAAAAAGACGTGAAGCTCGTGCGCCGCGATTGGCCGATCTTGGGCCCGCCCTCGGTGATCGCGAGCCGCGCCGCCTTGGCCGCGCGCGCGCAAGGCGATACGCGTTACGAGAAATTCCACGACGCGCTGATGACCGCGCGCGTGCAACTCGACGAGAATTCGATTTTCCAGATCGCGCGCGAGAGCGGGCTCGACATCGATCGCCTGCGCCGCGACATGGAAAGCCCCCGCATCGCCGCGATCCTTCAGAAGAACGATACGCTGGCGCGCGCCCTCGCCTTCACCGGCACGCCGGGCTTCGCGATCGGCGACGCGCTCGTCCCCGGTGCCGTCGATCTTGCGACGCTTAAAAACCTAGTCGCGGCGGCGCGCGTTCCAGCACCAAAGTAAGGTTCAGCATCATATCGGGCGTTTTGCCGTCCTCGGCCAAGGGCAGCATGATGCGCTCGATCGCGCGCCACACTTCCATGAAGCTGAAGGCGGGTGCCCCGCGCCGCCAGCTGATCGTCCCCTTTGCCACCGCGTGATAGTCGGGCAGCGTCGGGTTCATCGCGAAATCGGGCGAGACCTCGTCCATGAAACGCCCGGTGGCGCCGGCGAGTGGCCCTGTATCGAGCGCCGTGCCGATCAGCCGATAGCGAAAGCGCGGCGGCGCGCCGACGATGTCGACCAGCCAGATATTCGGCATGAGTTCGGGCATCGCGGTCGGATCGAAGTGCCGGCGTGCCGGCAGCAGACCGGGTCCCGGCGCCATGCGCTTCCAATAGTCGTGGAAGGCGCGCACGCGCGGATCGGCATAGGCCGGCACATGGTCGAGCGGGCCGTTTTCGTCGCCGATCACGGTTCCGCGTCCGGCTGGTTTTCGGGCCGCGCCGCATCGAACGCGGGCACGGTCAAGCACGTGCGGAAGATCACCATCAAGCGCGGCCAGGCGGCGTCGAGTTCGGCATCGCTATAGAAGCGCTTGGCGTTGAAGACTTGCGGCACCAGACACACATCGGCGAGCGTGGGCGTATCGCCGTGACAGAATTTCCCCGTCGCGGGCGCCGCGAATTCCTTTTCCAGCGCGTCGAAGCCGACGGCGATCCAATGCCGATACCACGCAGCCACGCCCGCTTTATCGAGCTTCAGCGTGTCGGCGAGATAGTTGAGGACGCGCAGATTGTTGAGCGGATGGATATCGCACGCGATCGCGAAGGCGAGGTTGCGCACGCGCGCGCGATCCGCCGCGCCGCCCGGCAGCAACGGCTTTTCCGGATAGGCTTCGTCGAGATATTCGCAAATCGCCAGCGACTGCGCGATGCCGAGATCGCCGTCCTGGAAATAGGGGACCAAGCCTTGCGGATTGAGGGCGAGATACTCGGGTGCCCGCTGTTCGGCCTTGCGCAGATGGATGAATTCGTTGTCGAAGGGCAGGCCCTTCAAGCCCAGCGCAATACGCGTGCGGAACGCGGCCGACGAACGAAAATAGCCCCACAGCTTCATGTCCGGTTTTCCCCACAATTATGGGCAGGAAGATAGCCCCGGACGCGAATTTTTGCACCAAGGCGCGCGGCTTACCCCGCGGCCGAATTGCGCCGGCTGGCGAGCACGATCGCGACGGCGATACACGCGAAACCCGCACCCAGGCGCCAATCCACCGCCTCGCCAAGCACCAGCGCGCCGCACGCGGCGGCGGCGATCGGATTGAGCGTCACGAACAACGTGACGTTCGACGCCGAAATCCGCGTCAACGCGAAGAACCATAGATAATAGCCGACGAGCCCCGCCGGGAAGGTAAGCCAGAACATCGCGAACCAGCCCGACGCGCTGAAATTGCCGAAGCCGGAGAAATCGCCGCGCAGGATCAAAGCGGCACCCAGCACGGCCGCACCGGCAAGGCATTGCATCGCGGTCAGCGACATCGGCTTGTAGCGGCGTACGTATCGCGCCGACAGCACCGTATGCGCTGCGCCGACCACGGCGGCGAACAGCATGACGAGATCGCCCTTCCACGCCTCGGGCCCGCCGCCCGCCCGATCGCCCAGCGCCACCGCCACGCCCAATGCCGCGAGCACGCAGGCCGCGACCTTGTTGACGCTCAATTTTTCCTGCCCCAGCGCCGCCGCCAACGCCAAGGCGAGCACGGGCATCAACGACAGGATCAACGCCGCGCGCGCGGCGGGGATGTAGCGCGTACCCGTCGCGAACAGCCAGCCGAAGCCCGCGAACATCAACGCGCCCAGCAGAAAGATCGGCAAAATGTCGCCGCGTGCGATCCAGCCCGCGCGCCGCCCCGGCACACCCCAAGCGATGATCGCAAGCCCCGCCCCCGCCCCCAGCACGCGCAGGAACGCAACGTTCAGCGGCTCGCTTTCACCGACGGCATAGCGCGACGCGACGAAGGCGGTGCCGCCCAGAATGGCGGCGAAGGCGGCAAGAAGGACGGCGACGTGTTCTTTACTCATGACGTTCCTTGTACGGGAGGGCGCATCATGCCCGGCAAATCGCCCCCGGCCACGTAAAACGCCCGCAACCGTCCCCTGCGCGCGGCGCAACACCCGGAAATCCCGGCCGGATTCGGCCGAAAAGAGCGATTTGCGCCCCCCTCCCCCCTTGCTATAACCGCGCCCTAGCGACTCGTCCCCCATCGGAGGCCCGACGCCCTTGGAGCCCAAACTGACTCTGCTGATCCTGAACGGGCCCAATCTCAATATGCTGGGCACAAGGCAGCCGGAAATCTACGGCCGCACGACCCTTGCCGATGTCGAAGGCGAGTGCCGGGCGCTGGCCGAGGATCTGGGCGTCGAGGTCGATTTCCGCCAGTCGAACCACGAAGGCCAGCTGATCGACTGGATCCAGGAAGCGCGCCGGACCGCCGACGGCATCATCATCAATCCGGGCGGTCTGACGCATACGTCCGTGGCGTTGATGGACGCGCTGACCGCCGCCGATCTGCCGGTCGTCGAAGTCCACATCACCAATATCCACGCGCGCGAGGAATTCCGGCACCATTCCTATGTCAGCCGCGTGGCCAAAGGCGTCATCGCGGGCCTCGGCCCGCAAGGTTACCTCTTCGCGCTGGAAGCTTTGGCGCGCATCGTCGATCCCGATCTCGAGTAAAATCATGGCAGCCAAGAAATCGAAACCCGCCCCCGTCAAGAAACAAGCCGCCAAGCCGGCCGCGAAAGCCGCCGCCCCGGCATTGCCGAGCTTCGGCCCGTCCTCGGCCGACGTCGAACGTCTGGCCAAGCTTTTGGAAAAGACGGGTCTCGTCGAACTCGAATATCGCGAAGGCGACAAGCGCCTGCGCTTGTCGCGCAGCGGCGGTGCGGTGGCTTATGCCGCCGCCCCGATCGCCGCACCGGTACCGGCCGCGGCACCTGCCGCCGCCGTTGCGGCGGCCCCCGCCGCCGAAGCGAGCCTTGAAAACGCCGTGACCTCGCCGATGGTCGGCACCGCCTATCTCTCGCCCGAACCCAGCGCGCCCGCTTTCGTGCGCGTGGGCGACAAGGTCAAGGAAGGCCAGACACTGCTGATCGTCGAGGCGATGAAGGTGATGAACCCGATCCGCAGCCCCCGTTCGGGCACGGTCGCGCGCATCATCGTGCAGAACGGCGCGCCGGTCGAATACGGCGAAGCCCTGATCGTGATCGAGTAACCCGCGCGATGTTCGAAAAAGTCCTCATCGCGAATCGCGGCGAAATCGCGCTGCGCATCCATCGCGCGTGCAAGGAGCTGGGCATCCACACGGTCGCGGTACATTCCACCGCCGACGCGGACGCGATGCATGTGCGCCTGGCCGACGAAAGCGTGTGCATCGGCCCGCCGCCC
>JAIUNH010000170.1 GCA_020161965.1 Pseudomonadota bacterium | reverse complement strand
AAGGGCGCGTACGTCTCGAAGACGGTGCGGAAAGGAGGCAGGGGCGCGAGCGCGGCGTTCACGACGTCGACGCTGCGAAGATCCTCGAGGCGTTGCTCTTGCTGCACGAGTCGGCCGGGTTGCTCCGCTATGACGCATGGCCGCGCGTGCTCGCGACGCTGACCTGGGCAGCTCAAAAGGACGAGCAGACGAAGAAGGTGATCGTGCGGCGCGCCCAGAGCCTGGGTCGCCTGCGCAAGCAGTACGGGCACGCCCCGGAGTTCGATCGCCTGGCGAACGATCTGGCCAGTCGGGTTTCTGATTGGGCGAAGAGCTGCGCGCTCGAGGCTTCGCCAGGCGATGTCGTGCTCGCTGGGCGCTATCTCGCGGAAGAGCTCGCGAAAGAGACCCAGCGCTTCGTGCTCAGTCAGGACGCGCAGACGCTCCGGGAGTCGTTGCTCTCGTCGATCGAAGTCGCTGGCCAGCGTCGGGCATTCGAAGACGATCTGCGCGCCGTCGACGATCCCGCGCCGCTCGCCCAGCGCCTCGACCCGCACGGTGCGCAGTTTCGAACCCTGCGGGAAGGTCAGCACGTCGCCGACTTTCAGCGGGTGGCCCTTGTCGAGGCGATGGCCATGGCCGCGCACGCGACCTTTCTCGCAAGCTTCTTGCGCCAGAGCGCGCGTGCGGAAGAAGCGCGCGTGCCACAGCCAAATATCCAGGCGAATCCGAGGCGTCGCGTTCAAGGATCGACAAGCTTTCCAAGCGCCGCGAAGGGCGAATCCGCGTCGATCGCTTTTTCGGGCTTTACCCTGCGCGGACGCTTGGCGACGAACTTGACCGCGTCGCCTTCGCGCACCGCGCGATAGCTGAGTGCCGCGACCACCGCCGGCAGGCTGGCCGCATCGCAATCGACCAGCTTCGCCAAGACCGGATCGAGCGCGAAGGCGCCGCGCTTGGCGAGGACCGCGAGCGCTTGCGACAATTTGTCCAAGCGATCGGCGCGCACATAGAGCGGCCCGGCGGGGAAATAGAGGCACGCGGCCATCGCTTCGTCCGCGCCCGCGGCGCGCGGCAGGCTCGCGCGCCCGCCTTGCGTCAGCGGCGCAGGCTGGCCACGCCACACCGACCACAGCAGCGCACGAAGCTTGGTTCCCGCCTGATCCTTCAACGCGGGCACGTAGGCCCCGAAGCCGGCGAATTTGACACCTTCGCGCACCAGCGAACCCAGTGCCGCCTTGTCCAACGATGTCTCGCCCGCGACCGCGCCAAGGGCCGCGACCAACTGGAACGCGAGGCCGCGCGCGGCCCCGCTCAAGGCGGCGTCGCGCAGGCGGAACAACGGTGCGGCATGGGCACGTAGATGATCGCCCAGGAACTTCGCCAAACGCTTCTGCACGAGCTGGCGTTGCGGCGGCTCCAACAGATCGGCGCGCGCCAACACGATCTCGGGCTCCAACGCCGACGCACCGGAGCCAAGACGCGCCACCAACTGACCGCGCCACAGGATGCGCGCTTGGTGATCTAATGCGAATTGCGCGTCGGCATCGTCGGCGAACATTGCCACGCGCGCGGCGGCGTCGCGGCGCAAGGCGCGGTTGGCGGCGGCGCGTACTTTTTCCGCCCCGCCGGCAAGGCTCGGATCGGGGATGAATTCGAAGCCGCGCAATTGACCCGCATGCACGCCTTCGACCGCGACTTCGCCCGATTCCGACACGCTGGCGAGAAGTTCGTCGCCGTCTTCCAGCTTGCGCACCAGCACGGCGTTGCGCCGGTCGACGAAACGCTGCGTCAAACGCTCGTGCAACGCATCGGACAACCGATCTTCGACTTCGCGCGCGCGATCCTGGAAGGTCGCGGCATCGGCGAGCCAATCTTCGCGATGCGACACGTAAGTCCAAATACGAATGCCCGCGATGCGTTCCAGCAGCTTCTCGATATCGCCTTGCGCGTCGTCCAGATCGGCGATGCGCTTGGCGACCCAATCGGGCGGCAAGCGGCCGGGCTTCTCCGCCAAATGCCCGAAGATGCGCGCTTGCAGGCGCGTATGCGCATCCGACATCGCCTTGCGGAAATCGGGAATACGCGCGACATCCCACAGCAGCGCCACGCGGCCTTGTGCCTTCTTGGCGATTTCCGGATCCCGCGCCAAGGCTTGCAGCGCCTTATGATCGTCGGGCTCGCGCACGCGAATCAGATCGGCGCGCGGGCTGCGCGCATCGAGTGTCGCCAGCAAGCCGTCCAGGCTGCGGAAATCGAGATTGGCGTTGCGCCAATAAGCGTGCTCGAGGCGCGGATAGGCGTGATCCTCGATCGCGCGGATCGTTTCGGGATCGAGGGCCCCCATATCCGCCGTCGTACCGAACGTACCGTCGTTCATATGACGTCCGGCGCGACCCGCGATTTGGCCCAACTCCGGATCCGTCAAACGGCGCATATGCCGCCCGTCGAATTTCGCCAACTGCGCGAAGGCCACATGGTCGATATCCATGTTGAGGCCCATGCCGATCGCATCGGTCGCAACGAGATAGTCGACGTCGCCCGATTGATAGAGGGCGACCTGCGCATTGCGCGTGCGGGGGCTGAGGCCGCCGAAGACCAGCGCGCAGCCGCCGCGCTGACGGCGCACGAGTTCCGCGATCGAATAGACTTCCGCCGCCGAGAACGCGACCACCGCCGATCGGCGCGGCAGGCGCGTGATCTTGCGCGGCCCCGTATAGGTCAGCGTGGAGAAGCGCGGCCGTTCGATAAATTCGGCTTCCGGTACGAGCGAGCGGATCAAGCGCTTGGCGGACGACGCCCCCATGAACATCGTTTCGTCGCGACCGCGCGCATGCAGCAAGCGGTCGGTGAACACGTGGCCGCGCTCGCGGTCGGCCATCATCTGGATTTCGTCGACCGCCAGGAACGATACATCGCGGTCCATCGGCATCGCTTCGACGGTGCAGACGAACCAGCGCGCATAAGGCGGGACGATCCGCTCCTCGCCCGTGACGAGTGCGACCGCGTTCTTGCCCTTGGCGGCGACGATGCGCTCGTAATTCTCGCGCGCCAGCAAGCGCAGCGGAAAGCCGATCATCCCCGACGAATGGCCGAGCATCCGCGTTACGGCCAGATGCGTCTTGCCGGTATTGGTGGGCCCGAGAACCGCGGTGATCTTGGGACTCGCCATAGGGTGAGTTTGGGCGGGCGGGCCCCCCGGTTCAAGCGGTCTTGAGGGGGGCGGAATTGCCGCCTATATACGGCCGCAAATCCGGGGATAAAGCATGAGCCAGACCGCCGAAACCCACGAATTCCAAGCCGAAGTCAGCCGCCTGCTGGAGATCGTTGCACACTCGCTTTATTCCGAGCGCAAGGTCTTCTTGCGCGAGCTGATCTCCAACGCCTCCGACGCCTGCGACAAGCTGCGCTTCCTCGCCACGCAAGACGAGAAGCTCGCCGAGGGCGGGACCGATTTCGCCATCGAATTGAAGGCCGACAAGGATGCCGGCACGCTGACCATCGCCGATAACGGCATCGGCATGGATCGCGACGACCTGATTTCGCATCTGGGCACGATCGCGCGTTCGGGCACGGCCGCCTTCATGAAGGCGCTGGACGCGGCGCAACGCAAAGACGTCGGCACGATCGGCCAGTTTGGCGTGGGCTTCTATTCGGCCTTCATGGTCGCCGACAAGGTCGGCGTCACGACCCGTAAAGCGGGTGCGGCCGAAGCCTGGCATTGGGAATCCGACGGCAAGAGTGGCTACACGGTCGTGCCCGCCGCGCGCGATGCGCGGGGCACGGAAATCGTGCTGCATCTCAAAGACGACGCGAAGGAATTCCTCGACGACGATACGCTCGAGGATATCGTCAAGCGCTACTCCGACCATATCGCGATCCCGATCAAGCTTGGCGAGCGCACGCTGAACCGCGCTTCCGCCCCATGGACGCGCTCGAAGTCGGACGTCACGCCCGAGCAGCACCAGGAATTCTATCGCCATATCGCCCATGCGTTCGACGAACCCTGGGTGACGATGCATTGGCGCGCCGAAGGCAAGATCGAATATTCGGCGCTGCTCTACGTGCCCGAAACGCGCACGTCCGATCTGTTCCACCCGGACCGCAAGCATGGCGTGAAGCTCTATGTGCGCCGCGTGTTCGTCAACGAAGCGCCGGAAGGATTGCTGCCGCGCTATCTGCGCTTCCTGCGCGGCGTGGTGGATTCGGAAGATCTGCCGCTGAACGTGTCGCGCGAAATGCTGCAGAACAACCCGGTGCTGACCTTGATCCGCCAGGGTGTGACGGCGCGCGTGCTGTCGGAGCTCGAAAAGAAAGCCAAGGACGCGGCCGATTACGCCAAATTCTGGGAGAGCTTCGGCGAAGCGCTGAAGGAAGGCATTTTCGAGGATAAGGACAACGGCACGCGCGTGCTGGGCCTCGCGCGCTTCCGTTCGACCTTGCACCCGGAAGGCTGGGTGTCGCTGGCCGATTACGTGTCGCGCATGAAGCCGGGCCAGGAGGCGATCCACTACATCGCCGGTGACGACCCCAAGCTGGTCGCGAAATCGCCGCATCTGGAAGGTTTCGTGAAGCGCGGCGTGGAAGTGCTGTTGCTGTCCGATCCGGTCGACGAGTTCTGGATCGCACAGACCGACGAATTCGAAGGCAAGAAGTTCAAATCCGTGACGCGCGGCGGTGCCGATCTCGACAAGATCGCGCCCGAGGAAAAGACGGACGAACCCAAGGCGGAAGAAACGCCGAGCGATGCCGCCGCGTTGATCGCGCTGTTCCGTCTGGCGCTGGGCGAACAAGTCAAAGACGTGCGCGCGTCGCAACGCCTGGCCGAAAGTGCGGTCTGCCTCGTCGCCGACGACAGCGATATCGACATCCATCTGGAACGGATGCTGCGCCAGCATAAGCAGCTTGGCTTCTCCGCCAAGCGCATCCTGGAGATCAATCCCGCACACAAGACGATCAAGGCATTGATCGACGCACTGACCAAGGCCGAGGGCGATACGGCCGTGCAAGCGCGTTTGGGCGAAGCGGCGAAGCTGCTTTACGACCAGGCGCGGATCGTCGAGGGCGACAAGCTGGAAGACCCCGCCGCTTTCGCCAAGCGCCTGTCGCAAGCTTTGGCCGACGGCTTCATCTGATGGCGGCGCGCGCGCGGCCTTCGCCTTTCGCCGCGTCGCTGCCCGCCCGTGCCGACGCCAAGGCGATGGATGCGGCGGACCCGCTGGCGCTCGCGCGCAATCTGTTCAGCCTGCCGCCGGGCGCGATTTATCTCGACGGCAATTCGCTGGGTGCGTTGCCGCGCGCCACGGCCGCGCGCTTGCAGGAAGTCGTACGCGACGAATGGGGCGGCGATCTGATCGCGTCATGGAACAAGCATGGCTGGATCGATCTCGCACGCCGCGTCGGCGACAAGATCGCCAAGCTGATCGGCGCTGAAGCGAACACCGTCAGCGTCGGCGACTCCACCTCGATCGCGCTGTTCAAGGTGTTGGCCGACGCGCTGGCGCATAATCCCGGCCGCAAGACGATCCTATCGGAGCGTGGGAATTTCCCGACCGATCTTTATATGGCCGAAGGCTTGGCCGCGTTGCTAGGCCAAGGCCATCGCCTGGAGCTGGTCGAGCGCGTCGAGAGTATCGGCGACGATGTCGCCGTCGTGATGCTCACCCATGTCGATTATCGCAGCGGCGCGATGCACGACATGGCTTCGATCACCGCCAAGGCGCATGCGGCGGGTGCGCGTATGATTTGGGATCTGGCGCATTCGGCCGGCGCCTTGCCCGTCGATCTTGCCGGCGCCAAGGCCGATTACGCGGTCGGTTGCGGCTACAAATATTTGAACGGCGGACCGGGCGCGCCCGCATTCCTGTATGTCGCCCCACGCCATCACGAAAGCTTCCGCCAGCCGCTGCAAGGCTGGCTGGGCCATGCCGCTCCCTTCGCGTTCGAGCAAGCCTATCGCCCCGCCGCCGGGATCGCGGGGGCGACCACCGGCACGCCGCCGATCCTGTCGCTGGCCGCGTTGGAAATCGGCGTCGATACGTTGCTGCATTTTCCGATGGCGGAGCTGCGCGCGAAGTCGCAAGCGCTGACCGAGATTTTCCGCACGCTGGTGCAATCGCGCGCGGCCGAACTCGGCCTCGAAGGCGTTTCGCCCGCCGATCCCGAAGCTCGCGGCAGCCAAATCTCGTTCCGCCACGAACACGCCTACGCGATCGTGCAGGCCTTGATCGCGCAAGGCGTGACCGGCGATTTCCGCGCGCCCGATATTTTGCGCTTCGGCTTCGCGCCGCTTTACGTGCGTTATGTCGATGCGTGGGATGCGGCGGCGTATTTGGTCGATACGATCGAAAGCCGCGTCTTCGACGACGAAAAATTCCGCCGCCGCCAAGCGGTTACGTGACGGACGATCACCCGACGGCCGAGCACAGGCGGCTTATTGACATTATATGCATTATAATGCATATACATGAATATGCAGATTGACGCTTTCGAGACCTTGGCCGATCCCACGCGCCGGCGGATTTTGGCAGCACTCCGCCAGGGTGAGCGGCCGGTGGGCGAGATCGTCCGGCAGGCGGGCATCCATCAATCCGGCGTCTCGCGCCATCTGCGGATCCTGCACGAATCCGGGTTCGTCGAAATGCGGCCGGATGGGCAGCGTCGTCTTTATGCGCTCCGACCCGAACCTTTTCGCGAACTCGAGGTTTGGCTCGCCGACTACCGGAAGCTTTGGGAAGCAAGGCTCGATCGCTTCGGTGCGGCACTCGAAGCGCGCATCCAAAACGCCGGCGCCAAAAAGGAGTGAACGACATGACCGACCGCACCGACACCGCCAAGCCGCAGGCCGTGGTCGTCGTCGAACGCCTCTACCGCGCGCGCGTCGAGGATTTATGGGCGTTGTGGACGACGAAAGACGGATTCGAATCCTGGTGGGGCCCGGAGAGTTTTCGCGTCGAGGTTCATGCGCTGGAGGCGCGCGAAGGCGGGAAGCTCGAATACGACATGATCGCCGATACGCCCGAGGCGATCGCCGCGATGAAGAAGATGGGCCACCCCGTTTCCCATTACACGCGCGGAACCTACGCGCAGTTCCGGCCGCATACGCATTTGGCGCTCGTGCATGTGATCGACTTCATTTCCGGCACGCAGCCTTACGAGAGCTTGATCGAGGTGGATTTCAAACGCGTCGGCGACCGGGCGCGGATGGTGGTGACGCTCCACCCCCATCTCGATCCCCATTGGACGAGAATGTCCGCCGAAGGTTTCGGCAGCCAGCTCACCAAGCTCGACAAACGTTTCGGCTGGACGGCAGCCGGGGATTAATCCGCCGCCCGCCCCGTTGTCGGGGCATGAAAGCCAAAGCCATCCCCTTGGCGCTGGCTGTGGGCGTGCTTTGCGCCGCCCCGGCCTTCGCACAATCGCCGTCGCCCGCCCCCATCCCGCCGCAAGCCGACAGCCCCGAGGCGGTCGCCCGCGACGGAATCGCCAAGCTGTTGCAGGCGTTGAAATTGTTCGTCGACAACCTGCCGCAATACGCGGCACCGGAAATCGACGCGCAGGGCAATATCGTGATCCGGCGTTTGAACCCGCCGACCGCGCGGCGCGACACAGCCCCGCCGCGCAACGACGATTCGCTGCCGCTCTAAACGAAAAACCCCGGGACTTGGGGTCCCGGGGTTTCGTTCGTTTCGCGTCGTGACCTTCGTACTTACGCGCTCTTGAGCAG
>JAIUNH010000169.1 GCA_020161965.1 Pseudomonadota bacterium | reverse complement strand
CGCCTGTTCGAAAGCCACGCCTATTCGCTGTCCATGTCGTCGACCAAATCGGCGATCGGGCATTTGTTGGGTGCGGCCGGCGGCGTGGAAGCGATCTTCTCGATCCTCGCTATCCGCGATCAGGTCGCTCCGCCGACGCGCAACCTCGACAATCCGTCGGACGGTTGCGACATCGACCTCGTGCCCAAGCAGGCGAAGCCGCGCAAGATCCGCCATGCGCTGTCGAACTCCTTCGGGTTCGGCGGCACCAACGCGGCGGTGATCTTCTCGAGCGTGAATTGAAGCCGGCGCGTTTCGCCGCCTTTTTAATCGTTGTTCTAGGGTTGGCCGCGACCGGTTTCTGGTTCGCGGCCAATCTCTATTTGGGGCCCGGAACATCGACCGAGACCGTGCGCGTGCTGATCCCGCGCGGGTCCGGTGCACGCGATATCGCCGAACTGCTCGAAGCAAAACGCGTCGTGCCGAATGCCTGGGTGTTTCTGGGCGGCGCGCAAATCGATGGCCAACTCGCGCGGTTGAAAGCAGGCGAGTACGACATTCCACCGCGCGCGTCGGGGCGCGAGATCGCGGCGTTGATCGCGTCGGGCAAAGCGGGCGTGCGGCGTATCACCTTCGCCGAAGGCTTGATGTCGGGGCAGATCGCCACGCTGCTCAACGCCGCCGAAGGCTTGGAGGGCGATCCGGTTGCCATACCGCAAGAAGGCAGCGTGTTGCCGGACACGTATTTCTACGCATGGGGCGATCCGCGCGGGCGCATCGTCGAGCGTGCGACCCGCGCGATGCGCGACACGCTTGCCGAGCTCTGGCCCAAGCGCGCCGAGAATTTGCCGCTACGCGATCCGGCCGAAGCGTTGGTGCTCGCCTCGATCGTCGAGCGCGAAACGGGGCATGCCGACGAGCGGGGCCGTGTGGCCGCCGTGTTCGTCAATCGCTTGCGCCGGGGCATGCGCCTGCAAGCCGATCCGACGGTCGCTTACGGGATCGACCGAACGGCACCGCTGGGACGCCCGCTGTCGCGCGCCGATCTCGATACGCGCCACGATTGGAATACCTATGTGATCGCGGGTTTGCCGCCCACGCCGATCGCCAATCCGGGGCGCGCCTCGATCGAAGCGGTGCTCAACCCGCCGCAGACCGACGAGCTTTATTTCGTCGCCGACGGCGAAGGCCGCCACGCCTTTGCGCGCGACCTGGCTGAGCATAACCGCAACGTCGCGCGCTTGCGCGAAATCGAACGCAATCGCCGCTAACCCTTCTTCGGTAGGCGCGCCATCAACATGTCGGTCAGCAATTGCGGCAAGCCGGCGATGAGCCGCGTCGCCCAATAGGTCGGCCAGGGATAGGCGATGCGCGGTTTGTCGGCCACGAGGCCGCGCAGCATGATCCGCGCCGCGCGATCCGCGTCCATCAGGAACGGCATCTTGAACTTGTTCTTGTCGGTCATACGCGAGCGCACGAAGCCGGGGCAGATGACGTTGATCTTCAGCCCGCGCGGCCGCCAATCGGCGCGCAAGGCTTCACCCCACACGCGCACGAAGGCTTTCGACGCGCAATAGGTCGGTGCTCCGCCGAAACCCCGGAAACTCGCCAGCGACGACATGATCGCGATCTGACCGCGCCCGCGCGGCGCCATCGCGGCCAAAGCGGGCCGCACGGTGGCGATCACGCCATCCACGTTCGCCGCGAGGATCTCGGCGATCTGTTCGTCGGTCTCGTCGCCGCCGCCCGTACCCGCCGACACGCCCGCATTGGCGATGACGAGGTCGAGCGGGACTTCGGCCTCGATCTCGGCGATCAGTCCGGCCATCGCGGTGAAATTCGCGGCATCGATCTGGAACGCGCCGACGGCGGCACCTTTCATTTTGCAGGCGTCGGCGACGGCATCGAGCCGCGCCTTATCGCGCCCCGTGATCGCCAGAAAAACGCCCGGTGCGGCGAGTTCGAGCGCCATGGCTTGTCCAAGGCCGGACGAGCCGCCGGTGATCAGGATCGCCTTCCAGGGCCACATGCATTGTTCCTTTCGCCGCCCGGAGTATAAGTCGGACGGAATTCGACCACGACGAGTCGCGGGAGTGACGATGAGCCTCGCCAGCATGACCGGTTTCGCGCGCGCGACCGCCCAGATACTGGGCCGCGCGGTTGTTTGGGAAGGCCGCTCGGTCAACGGGCGCGGGCTCGAAGTACGTCTCCGCTTGCCGCCGGGTTACGACAGAATTGAGGCGGAAATTCGCGCGCGTGCCGCAAAGCGTTTCGATCGTGGCAACGTCACGATCAATCTTGCGGTCGAGACCCCGCCGCAAGCGCCGAAATTGCAGATCAATCGCGCCGCGCTCGATCAGCTTATCGGACTGGTGAACGATCTTCAGGGCCAGGTCGATGCGGCGGCCCCGCGTCTCGATGGCTTGCTGGGCTTGCGCGGCGTGATCGAGACCGTGCCCGAACAAGGAATCGACGAAGCCGGCATGGCCGAACTCGACAAGGGCATCCTCGCCGCCTTCGACCAATGCCTCGACGGGCTCGCCGCCGCGCGCGCCGGCGAAGGCAGGGCGCTCGCCGGAATCCTCAATTCGGCCCTCGCCGAAATCGAAGCGCTGGTCGGCGAGGCGACCGCCAACGCCGCGAGCCGTGCACCCGCCATCAAAGCGAAACTCGAAGCGCAGATCGCCGAATTGATCGGCGGCACGCATTCGATCGCACCCGAACGTCTGGCGCAGGAAGCCGCGATGCTCGCGGTCAAAGCCGATGTGCGCGAGGAATTGGATCGGTTGACCGCGCATATCGAGCAAGCGCGCGAGTTGCTTGCCAAGGGCAAGTCGATCGGCCGCAAGCTCGATTTCCTGTCGCAGGAATTCAACCGCGAGGCCAATACGCTCTGCTCCAAATCGGGCGATATCGCGCTGACGCGCACGGGCCTCGCCCTCAAAACCGCGATCGACCGGCTGCGCGAGCAAGCCGCCAACGTGGAGTAGGGACATGGCCGACATCACGCGCCGGGGCCTCATGCTCGTTCTGTCGTCGCCGTCGGGCGCTGGCAAAACGTCGATCTCGCGCGAGATCCTGCGCCGCGAGAGCGGCCTTACCATGTCGGTCTCGGCCACCACGCGCGCCAAGCGGCCCGGTGAAATTCACGGCACGGATTATTTCTTCGTCGACAAGACCGAGTTCGGCCTGATGCGCAATCGCGGCGAGTTCCTGGAACACGCCAAGGTCTTCGACAATTATTACGGCACGCCGCGCAGCTTCGTCGAAGAGAAGCTCTCCGCCGGGCTCGACGTGTTGTTCGATATCGATTGGCAGGGCACGCAGCAATTGCGCGAGGAAGCGCATACGGATCTCGTATCGGTCTTCATCCTGCCGCCGTCGACCTACGAACTCGAACGCCGCTTGAACGCGCGCGCGCAAGATCCGGCCCATGTCGTCGCCGCGCGCATGTCGAAGGCCGCCGACGAGATGAGCCACTGGGCCGAATACGACTACATCATCGTCAACAGCGATCTCGACGCGTCGGTCGCACGCGTGCAGTCGATCCTGACGGCGGAGCGCTGCAAGCGCGATCGCCAGGTCGGCTTAGGCGATTTCGTCAAGCGCCTGCGGGACGGACAATAATGATCCTTCACATCACCAACGGCGATATCGCGGCCGACAAGATGGCGGCGGCGGGGATCGCACCGGTCCTGCGCTGGCGCGACGTGCTGCATGACGGCGACTTGCCCGCCGACCCGACAAGCGAGGCTTTCCGCGCCGCGCGCGTCGGTTTTATCGTCGAACGCGGCTGGGCGCCCGAGCATCTCGTGGCGTCGGCTTTCGCGGCACGCGACGCGGCATTGGCGCTGGCGGCCAAAAGCGGCGACGAATTCGTGCTGTGGTTCGAAGCCGATCTCTACGATCAGTTTCAGATGCTCGACGTGCTGGAACGGTTGCGCCGCTACGGCGTCGCCGCCGATCGGATTTCGGCGCATGTCGTCGACGAATGGCCGGGGATCGCGCGTTTCGCCGGTCTGGGGCAATTGTCGCCGGAGGATTTCAAAACGCTGGCGACGCAAACGCCGGCGCCGGTCGATCTCGATTTCGCCGGGCGGGCCTGGGTGGCGCTGGCCGGCGAGCCCAGGCATCTGGCCGCGATCGCGCGCGCGAAGATCGGCGGCGCGCTGCGTTTCGTACCGGACGCCTTCGCGCGCTGGATGCGCGAATTCCCGTGGACCAGCGATGGCCTGACGCTGACCGAGCGCCGCGTGGTCGATGCGCTGGCGCAAGGTCCGGCGAGTGCGGACGATCTGTTTCGCGCGATCGGCCAAGCCGAAACGCGGCCCTGGCTCGGCGATCTGTCGTTCTACGATCGGCTGGATGCGCTGGCCGAGATGGGGGCGATCCGCGCCGACGGCGATGTCTATCGCGCGGGCAAAGGTAAAATGCCGCCCCGGCCTTGGCGCTACGATCCCGAGCGCGACGCGGTCGTGGCCGCGTAAGCACGGGCGAGCGCGCAGAATTCCTCGACCGACAGGGTTTCGGCGCGCCGCGTGGGATCGATCCCGGCGGTTTCCAGCATACGTGCCGCATCGCCGACCGATTTGAGCGATTGGCGCAGCATCTTGCGCCGCTGTCCGAAGGCGGCGGCGACGACGCGCTCCAGCGCTTTCGGGTCTGCCTCGGCCAAGGGCTTGGCGCGCGGCACGATCTCGACAACAGCCGACATCACCGCAGGCGGCGGCACGAAGGCGGACGACGACACGTCGAACAACGGCCTTGCTTGCCAGCGCCATTGCGCGGCCACGGCCAGGCGCCCGTAATCCTTGCCGCCAGGTTCGGCGCAAATACGCTCGACCACTTCCTTTTGCAGCATGATCACGATGCGCTCGAACGCGTCGGGCCGTGCGAGCCAGGCCAGCAGCATATGCGTGCCGGCGTTATAGGGCAGGTTGGCGATGATGCGGCGCGGGGCCGTGCCAAGGGCGGCCGCATCGACCGCCAGCGCGTCGCCTTCGAAAATCTCGAGCTTGCCGGGATAGGCGGCGGCGATTTCGGCGAGGGCGGGAAGGGTGCGCGCGTCGCGCTCGATGGCGATGACGCGCGTCGCACCTTCCATCAGCAGCGCACGGGTGAGGCCCCCGGGGCCGGGCCCGACTTCGATCGTCGTGCCAGTGGCAAGGTCGCCGCCGTTGCGCGCGATGCGCCGCGTCAGATTCAGATCGAATAGGAAATGCTGGCCGAGCGATTTACGCGCGTCGAGCCCGTATTTGCGGACCGTCTCCGCGACCGGCGGAAGGCCGTCGTCGCTGCTCACGCGCGAATATCGACTACGGCGACGCGGCGCAGATCGCGCAGATAGCGGCGCGCGGCGTTCTCGATGCGCTGACGGGCGAGATTGTCCTCGATATCCGTTTCGGTCGGCACGTTCGATTGCGCTTCGGTGCGCACGCAAATCATCGCCAAGGCCTCGCCGCGATCGGTCTCGAACACCTCGGTCGAATCGCCCACGCCCAGATCCTTGATGCGCGTACGCATGTCGGGCGTCAGGTCGCCCACGCGCAGATCGGCGATGCGCTGCGGCTCGGGGATTTTCGCTTCCGTCGCGACGCGGTCGAGATCGGCGCAGCCTTGCACGGTTTCGCGCACCATCTCGGCCAGCGCTTTGGCGGCTTCGCGTTCGGCCGGATTGGCGGCGGGGAAGACGATCTGGGCGAGATCGACGCGCGCGTCTTCGGGCTTGGGCGGTGCGATCGTGCGCGAGTCGCGCAAGGCGTAGAGATAGAAACCCGCGGCGACGCGCACCGGGCCGATCAATTGGCCTTTTTGCGCGCCCGCCACGGCGGGGGCGACTTCCGGATCCAGCGTCTCGCGCTCGACCCAGCCGATATCGCCCATGTCGCCGGCGGAGGCGGCTTGCGAATACTGCTGGGCCAGCACCGCGAAAGGCACGCCGCGGCGCAGCTGGGCGATGATATCCTCCATCCGCTCGCGCACTTCGCCTTCCTGGTCGGGCTGATCGACCGCCAGGAAAATCTCGCTCAGCTGGAATTCCTGCACCGGCTCGCCGGTCTGGTAGCGGCGCAGCACATCCTCGACCTCGTCGCGGCCGATCTCGACCGTCGGGCGCAGACGCGCGTTGACGACGCGCTGCCAGGATTGCGTGGCCTCGATCTGGCGTTCCAGCGCCACTTGCGGCACGCCGCCTTGGCGCAGCGCGCGTTCCAACCCGCCTTGTGGCAGGTTATTGGCGCGCTCGATATTGCGCAGGATGCCGTCGAGTTCGGCGCGCGGCAGCGACAGTCCCAGGCGCCGCGCCTCCTGCATCTGGATGCGCTCGTCGATCAATTGGCGCAGCACCTGCGGGCGCATGCGCGTGCGAGCCTCGGGCGTATCGGCGGGGCCGGCCCCCATCATCATCAACCCGATACGCGCGTCGATGTCGAAATTCGAGATCACGTCGTCGTTGACGACGGCGACGATGCGCTGTTCCTGCGCCGCCGCGAGTTGCGGGGCGGCGAGAACCAGGGCGAGGGCGAGTCCGGCGAGAAAACGCTTCATGGCGGGTCTTATACGGGAGAGGGAGGGAATAGGGCTAGCCGTCTTCCAAATGCAGCAGCAGGGCGACGCCGAGCATGGCCGAAACGGCCGCCGGCGACCAGGCCGCCAGAATGACCGGAATGGCCGCACTTTGGCCCAGCGCGCCGACCAGGCTGGAGACGAAGAAGAGGAGGAATCCCGCCCCAACGCCCGAGCCGATCAGCAGGCTGGTGCCGCCGCGCCGATGCGGGCGCAACGAGAAGGTCGCGGCGATCAAAACCATCGCCGAGAGCAGCAGCGGGATCGCCAGCAATTGGTGCCAATGCAGGCGATGGCGCGTGGCGGAGAAGCCGGCGGCTTCCAACAGGCGGATGAAGCCCGGCAATTCCCAGAACGAGATCGTTTCGGGCGAGGAGAAGGAATCCTGGATCTGCTCGGCCGTCATGTTGGTCGGCACGCGGTAGCTGCGCTCGAACCGCGAGGGCCGGTTGGGGGCGGTGATCCAAGCGTCCGACACGTCCCAATAGCCGGGGGCGAGCACGGCCTTGGCGGCATCCACGCGGCCGATGAAGCGGTCCTTGCCTTCGAAATTGAAGATGATGACGTCGTAGAGCGCCATTTCGGCGGATGTCACGCGCCGCGCATGGACGACCGAATTGCCCTGATCGTCGATCTGGCGCAGCCAGAACCCGTTCTCCGACACGGCGAGCAGGCTGGAACTGCCGCGCAGCAACTGCGCTTCCATCCTTTCATACCCCGCATAGAGAACGGCGGCGGCCGGGTTGATGACCGTGATCTTGAACATGCCGAACAACGCCGCGACCGCGACGACCGGCAACAGGAATTGCCAGACCGATACGCCCGCGGCGCGTGCCACGGTCAATTCGTGGCTGCGCGTCAGGCGCCAGAAGGTGATGATCGCCGCGAACAGCACGACGAAGGGGGCGAGCTGTTCGGCCATGTAGGGGAGTTTCAGCAGCGCCATGCGCAGCACGAGCCCGGTCGAGGCTTCCGGGCGGCTCGCGGCCCGGCGCAGCAATTCGATCGCGTCGAACATGTAGACGACGATCATGAACAACGCGAGGAAGCCGATCAGCGCGAGCGCGAACTGCCGGCCGATATAGCCCGACAATGTGGTGGAGACGCGCATGCTACGCCGCCTCCGGCATCGGGCCGGGATTGCGCTTGCGGCGCGGGCCTTGAACCAGCGCCCAGGCA
>JAIUNH010000168.1 GCA_020161965.1 Pseudomonadota bacterium | reverse complement strand
AATAGACGAAGGGTTTGAACGACGAGCCGGGCTGACGCAGCGCCTGCGTCGCGCGGTTGAACTGGCTTTGCTCGTAGCTCCAACCGCCGACCAACGCGCGCACGCGGCCCGAATGCGGATCGAGCGCCACGATGGCACCGCCCACGTTCGGCAATTGGCGCAGCGTGAAGCGGCCTTCGGTTGCCGTCTTCTCGACCAGAATGACGTCGCCCACCGCCAGCGCTTCGCCGGGATTGCGCAAAGGCGGGCCCAAACGCTGCTCGCGTTCGGGCTTGCGCGCCCAGCGCATTTCCTCGAACGGCAGCGCGCCCTTCGAATTGTCGGCGAAGCCAAGTTCGACCGAATCATTGGCAAGGCGCAGCACCAGCGCCGTGCGCCATTCCGGCGGCGTGCCGCCGGGCCGCGGCACTTGGGCCAACGCCCGCGCGAAATCGGCCGGCGCCCCTTCGATGCGCGCGAAGGCGCCGCGCCAGCCATGGCGGCGATCATAGGCGAGCAAGCCTTTGCGCAACGCGCGTTCGGCGATGTCTTGGATCTTCGGATCCATCGTCGTGCGCACGACCAAGCCGCCGCGGAACAGCTCGCGCTCGCCGTATTTCTGAAGGAGTTCCCGGCGCACTTCCTCGGCGAAGTAATCGGCGTGGACCGTATCCTCGGCCCCGCGCGAACGCGTGACGATGGCTTGCGCGCGCGCCTCGTCGTATTCGGCCTGGGTGATCTGGCCGTCTTCGAACAGACGCCCCAGCACCCAATCGCGACGCTCCACCGCGCGCGCCATGAAGCGTTGCGGATTGTAGTTGTTCGGCGCCTTGGGCAGCACGGCCAGGAACGCGGCCTCGGCCAGCGTCAGCTCGTCCAGCGAGCGGTCGAAGTAATTGAGTGCCGCGGCGGCCACACCATAGGCGCCATAGCCGAGATAGATTTCGTTCAAATAGAGTTCGAGGATGCGGCGCTTGCTGAGCGCTTCTTCGATGCGAAGCGCCAAGATCGCTTCCTTCACCTTGCGCTCCAACGACACTTCGTTGGTCAGCAGCATGTTCTTGGCGACTTGCTGCGTGATCGTCGATGCGCCCACCGGCCGGCGCTGGCCGAGATTGGCGAGGTTCTGCACCGCCGCGCGCGCGATATCGGGCAGGCTGACGCCGGGATGGGAATAGAAATTCTTGTCCTCGGCCGACAGGAACGCCGCAACGACCTGGCGCGGAATTTTCTCGTAGGGCACGAAGACGCGCCGCTCGATCGCGAATTCGGCGAGGATGCGCCCGTCGGCCGCGTGCACGCGCGTGGTGATCGAGGGCTGGTATTCCGCCAGCGTTTTATGGTCGGGCAGGCCGCGCCCGAAATACCAAAGCCCGCCCAGAATCGCGGCCCCGCCGCCGACGATGGCGACGAAAAGGAACAGCGTCAGTAGAATCATTGCGCGGCGCATGATCGGGGTTATACGCCCTTCCCCGCCGCCGCCATATCCCCTCTCAAAGCATTGAAATTCCGTCGTGAACGCGGCTAGATGCGGTCATGCCGCACACGCCGGACGACCTATTCGCCATTCTCGCCCAGTTGGGTATCCGCACGCAGACGGTGGAGCACGAAGCCGCCTTCACGGTCGAGGACGGCAAGCGCCTACACGGGCGCAGCCTGCCCGGCGTCAACGTGAAGAATTTGTTTCTGAAAGACGCGAAAGACCGGCTCTGGCTCGTCTCCGCGCCGTGGGAGCGCGTGATCGATTTGAAGACGCTCCCCACCCACATCGGGTCGAAGCGCCTGTCTTTCGGTTCGGCGACACTGCTGATGGACGTGCTGGGCGTCATCCCCGGCGCTGTCACGCCTTTTGCACCCATCAACGATACGGCCAAGCGCGTGACGGTCGTGCTCGATGCCTGGATGATGCGCCAGGAAACGCTGAACGCCCATCCGCTGGTCAATACGGCGACGACGAATATCGCGTCGGGCGATCTTCTCGCCTTTTTGCGTCATGTTCATGGCGAGCCCGTACTGGCCGAACTCGACGCGCCGCTCTAATGTAACTTCGCACGCGAACACGGCGAAACGGCGGACATGGAATCGATCTACTACGTCATGAGCTGGGCGTGCCATCGGCGGTGCAAGCACTGCTACGAGGACCGCTTCCGCCCGTACAACAAGCGCGAGATGAAAGGCGTGCTCGCCGAGGCGGTCGCGAACTACCCGCGCATCGTCGATAACCTGCCCGACACGATGATGTATCGCGATCGCGCCGATCTCGACGAAACCGGCGCGCCGCGCTTGAAGGTCGGGCGCGTGATCCTGTCGGGCGGCGAATCGCTGCTCGACCCGATCCGCGAGAACGTCACCTATAAAGTGATCGAACGCCTGCGCGCCAAATACGCGGATCGCGGCGGGGTGAAGATCGTCGTCCAGACGACCGGCGATCTGGTAACACCCGAGATCGTCGACGATCTGCTGGCACGCGGCGTGTGGATGATCTCCTGCGCGGGCCTCGATGATTTCCACGTCAACATCAAGGCCGATGCGATGAAGGCCGATTTGACGCGGCTGTTCGAAAGCAAAGGCATGGCGCAAAGCGGCCTCGCCACGCAGAACCGCAAATGGCTCGAAGAGCAAGGCCCCGTCTTCAGCTTTTTCGGCGCCACGCCCGATACGTGGATCGGCAAAATTTGGCCGCGTGGCCGCGCCTGGGACAACGATCTTTCGCACGCGACGATCGACGATAATTTCTGCGCGCGCTGGTCGGGCGGGCTCGATTTCCTGCGCTACGGAGAGTCGGGTGCGGAAATTTCCGTCGAGCCCGACGGCAGCGTCTATCCTTGCTGCATCAAAACGAAACTGCCGATCGGCAACCTGACCGAGGATCGTCTGGCCGATATCATCGATAGCTTGCGCGACGATCCGGTGTTCCAGGCGATCTCCGCCGGCGAACCGCAGAAGATGGGCCTCGCCGATGGCTGGGACGAAGCGAAATTCGTCGATGCGTCGCGCACCAAAACGAAATCGGGCCGCGATTATCAGAACCTGTGCATCGGCTGCGACAAATTCTTCGAAGCCAAGATGGGTACCAGGATCGACGCGGCGAAAGCGCGCCGCCGCGCCATGAAGGAAGCCGCGAAATGATGAAGCGCCGCGAATTTATGATCGCCGCCGGTGCGCTCGCCGCCACACCCGCTTTCGCGCAATCGTCGTGGAACGAAACGCTGGCCGCCGCGAAGGGCAAGCAAGTGTTCTTTAACGCCTGGGGCGGCGACGAGCGCACCAATGCCTTCATTGCCTGGACGGCGGAGCGCGTGCGCGCGGCGTTCGATATCGATCTTCGCCATGTGCGTCTGCGCGACACGGCCGAGGCGGTGCAGCGCGTGATCGCCGAAAAGGCGGCGGGGCGCGACAGCGGCGGCTCGGTCGATCTCATCTGGATCAACGGCCCGAACTTTCTGGCGATGAAGGAACAGCGCCTGCATTACGGGCCGTTCGCCGAACGCCTGCCGAATTTCCGCTATGTCGACGTGACCGGCAAGCCATCGAACGTCGTCGACTTCACCGTGCCGGTGGACGGCTATGCCGCCCCGTGGCGCTTGGCGCAGATCGTCTATGTCTACGATTCGGCGCGCTTGCCGAAGCCGCCGCGTTCGATGGCGGCGATGCTGGCATGGGCGAAGGAAAATCCCGGCCGTTTGACGCACCCGACCGCGCGAAATTTCTTGGGTGCCACGTTCCTCAAACAAGCACTCTACGAATTGACGCCCGATCGCACGTTGCTCGCCGCCGCCCCGACGGATGCGAATTACGACGCGGCCGTGGCGCCGTTGTGGGCGTGGTACGACGCGCTGCGCCCCAATCTGTGGCGGCGCGGCACGCAATTCCCGGAAAGCGGCCCGGCGCAGCGTACATTGTTGAACGACGGCGAGATCGATCTGATGATCTCGTTCAATCCGGCGGAAGCCGCCGTGTCGATCGCCAATAATCTTCTGCCCGCGACCGCACGCGCGACGGGGCTTGAGGGCGGGACGATCGCGAATACCAGCTTCGTGTCGATCCCCTACAACGCCGCGAACCCGGCGGCGGCGATGGTCGTCGCGGATTTCCTGCTGTCGGGCGAAGCGCAAGCGCGGATGAACGATCCGCGCCATCTCGGCAATCCGACCGTGCTCGATATCGATCGCTTGCCGCCCGAGCAGAAGAAGTTCTTCGGCGAGGTCCCGTCGATCCCCGGCATGCCGACCGCCGCCGAACTCGGCCGTGCGTTGCCCGAGCCCCATCCCGGCTGGATGACGCGCCTCGCCGCCGATTGGGAAAAGCGCGTGCTGCGCTGAATGCTGCGACTGGCGCCGCCCGCGACGCTGCTGATTTTCCTCGCCCCCATCGTCGCGGGGCTGCTGGGTACGGCGTTGCCCGCTTTCGGCTGGTTTCCCGCACTCGGCGGGCATGAATTCGGCTTTGCCGTTTTCGCGCGGCTGTTCGCGCAACCCGGCTTGGGGACGAGCGTCGCGCTGACGCTATTCACCGGCTTCCTCGCGACGGCTTTGTCGCTGACGCTGGCGCTGGCGTTCTGCGCCGCCGCCTACGGCACGCGCGGCTTCGCGACGGCGCAACGGTTTTTAGCACCGTTGCTGGCCACACCGCATGCGGCCCTCGCCATCGGCTTCGCGTTTCTGGTGGCACCATCGGGCTGGATCGCGCGACTGATTTCGCCCGAACTTTCGGGCTGGACGCGCCCGCCCGATATCGCGACGATACAGGACCCGCTCGGCCTCGCCTTCGTCGCGGGATTGATGCTGAAGGAAACGCCCTATCTTTTGCTCTGCCTCGTCGCCGCGATCGGCCAAGCCGATCTGGCGCGCAGCCTCGCGACCGCACGGATGCTCGGCTACGGCAAATTCACGGCGTGGGCGAAGATCGCGATCCCGCGCCTCTACCCGCAGATCCGCTTGCCGGTCTATGCCGTGCTCGCTTTCGCGTTGTCGAATGTCGATGTGGCGTTGATCCTCGTGCCCACCAATCCGCCGAGCTTGAGCGTGCTGATCGTCCGTTGGATTTCCGATCCGCATCTCGACCTGTTCCTGCCCGCGACGGCGGCGGGGCTGCTGCTGTTCGCGCTGGTCGTTGTGTCGATCGGCGTTTGGCGCTTGGGTGAGATCGCCATCGCGCATCTCGCGCGCGACTGGCTGACGAATGGCGAACGCGGTTCGCGCGGCGCGATCCGAAATTCGACGGCCCGCGCGATGCTGGCGCTGCTCTTCGGCCTCGCCATCGCCGCCTTGATCGCCTTGGCGGTCTGGTCTTTCACGCTTTCCTGGCGCTTCCCCGATGCGTTGCCCGATCGCTGGACGAATGCGAATTGGCTGCGCGAGGCGCCGTCCCTCGCCGCACCCGCGACGACCACGTTGTTCGTCGCGCTCTGCGCGACGGCGATTGCGATCCTGCTGTCGGTGCTGTGCCTCGAAAACGAAATCCGCACCGGCAAGCGCGCAACCAAAGCGCTGGCATTGCTCTATGCGCCGCTGCTGATCCCGCAAGTGTCGTTCCTGATCGGCGCGCAAACGCTGCTGGTGCGCTTGAATCTCGACGGCGGTTTCGTGGCCCTCGTCTGGGCGCATCTGCTGTTCGTGCTGCCCTATGTGTTTCTCGCCTTGGCCGATCCATGGCGCGCCCTCGACCCGCGTTATGCGCGCATCGCCGCGTGTCTGGGCGCATCGCCGCTGCGGGTTTTCTTCGCCGTGAAAATCCCGCTGCTGCTGCGCCCGTTGATGGTCGCGGCTGCGATCGGCTTCGCGGTGTCGGCCGCACTCTATCTGCCCACTTTGTTCGCAGGGAGCGGACGCTGGACGAGCCTAACGACCGAAGCGGTCACGCTTGCCTCGGGCGGCGACCGGCGCGTGCTGGGCGTTTACGCCTTCACGCAAGCGGCGTTGCCGCTGATCGTCTATGCGATGGCCCTCGCCTTGCCCGCCTTCCTCTATCGCAATCGAAAGGGAATGGCATGAGCGGCCTCGCCTTCCGCGACGTAACGCTCCACGTGGCGGGCAAGAAATTGCTCGGGCCCTTGTCGCTCGATTTGGCGCCGGGCGCCGTCGTCACGATCATGGGCCCATCGGGTTCGGGCAAGTCGTCGCTGCTCGCGTATTTGTGCGGCACGCTCGACCGCGCCTTCGCGGCGACCGGGAGTGCGATGCTCGACGGCACTGACCTCACCGGCGTGGCACCCGAAAAACGGCGCATCGGCATTCTGTTCCAGGACGATCTGCTGTTTCCGCATCTATCGGTCGCGGGCAATCTCGCTTTCGCGATCCCCGCCAACGCGCCCGATCGCAAGGTGCTTGTGGATGCGGCTCTCGCCGAAGCCGAACTCGACGGTTATGGCGCGCGCGATCCGACGACGCTGTCGGGCGGGCAGCGCGCGCGCGTGTCGCTGATGCGCGCGCTGCTGGCCGAGCCGCGCGCGATCCTGCTCGACGAGCCGTTTTCGAAACTCGACGCGGATTTGCGCGGCAAGATGCGCGAATTCGTGTTCGCGCATATCCGGATGCGGAAAATTCCGTGCCTGATGGTGACGCACGACGAAGCTGACGCGGCCGCCGCCGGCGGCTATATCCTGCGCCTATGAAGGTTTATCTCGTCGCCGATCTGGGAACGAGCGCGCTGCGCGCGGCGGCGATCGACGCCGACGGCGCGACGCTGGCTGCCCATAGCGTGCCGCTGTCCATCGCAGCGCCGGTGCCGGGGGCGGCCGAGGCCGATCCCGAAACTTGGTGGACGGCCTTGCGCGACGCCTTCGCGCATATCCTGAAAATCGCGCCCAAGCCCGACGCGATTTGCCTGACCGGCATGACGCGCGGGCAGATATTCCTCGATGCGAAGGGCGCTGTGTTGCGCCCCGCGATCCTGTGGGCCGATACGCGCGCCGCATCACTCGATATCGCGATCGACAATCCGGCGGTCGCGATCAATCCCTTCCACGCGCTCGCGCGCATCGCCTGGGTCGCGCGCAACGAGCCCGAAGTTTTCGCGCGCGCCGCACGCGTGATCGAGCCGAAAGATTGGCTCAATTATCGCCTGACCGGCACGATCGGCGCCGATAGTGTCACCGCCGCACGCTTCGATGCGGTTCCCGCCGATGCACCGCATCGCGGCTTGATCGATCTGGCGCGCATCGAACCCTGGGCGAAAATCGGCACGGTCAATTCCATTCCCGAACTTGCCGGCGTGCCGGTCTTCGCCGGCGCGATGGATACCTGGGCGGGTGCGGTCGGCACCGGCGTCGTCTCGCCCGGCCAAGCCTATGACGTCGCGGGCACGACCGAACAAGCGGGTGTGCTGACCGCGACGCGCGTCAAAACGCGCGGCCTTGTCGATCTGCCGTGGACGCCGGGTGCGTTCCAAGCGGGCGGCCCGACGCAAGCGGGCGGCGACGCGCTCGCCTGGGCGCGCGATCTGGTCGCAAAGGATCTCGATTTCGACGCGGCCCTCGCCTTGGCCGCGACCGCCGATCCGGCGAATGCGCCGATCTTCGTGCCCTATCTGGCGGGCGAGCGCGCACCCGTGTGGCGTGCGGATGTGCGCGGCACATTGATCGGGCTTGGCCGCGAACACAAACCGGCCGACATTCTTTACGCGGCGGTCGAGGGCGTGGCGCTCGCCCTTGCGGATATCCTCGCGGCGTCTGGCGCCGCCCCGTCGGCGTTGCGCATTTCCGGCGGCGGCGCGCGCAGCGATTTCTGGTGCCAAGTGAAGGCGGATACTCTCGGGATCGCCGTC
>JAIUNH010000167.1 GCA_020161965.1 Pseudomonadota bacterium | reverse complement strand
CCGCTGCCCCATCGTCCCGTTCGCGCTTGGCCGGGCGGGGCGAAGCTTGCAGTCTATGTGGCGCTCAATCTCGAAAGCTACGCGTTCGGCGAAGGTTTGAGCGAAGACATCGTGCCGGGCTCGGGCCAGCCCGACGTGTTGAACTGGTCGTGGCGCGAATACGGCAATCGTGTGGGCGCGTGGCGCTTGCTCGAATTGTTCAAGGAATGCGGATTGCCGCCCTCGCTGCTGGTCAATTCCGCGATCTACGATCGCCATGCGCCGCTCGTCGCCGCCTATCGCGAAGCGGGTGCGGCGATCGTCGCGCATGGGCGCACCAACAGCGAAAGCCAGGCGGGGCTGGACGAGGCGGGCGAACGCGCATTGATCGCCGATGCGCGCGACACCATCGCCGCGCGCGAAGGCAAAGCACCGCAAGGCTGGCTAGGCCCCTGGATCGCCGAAACCGCGCATACGCCCGATCTGCTGCGCGAGGCGGGGTTCGGCTATTCGCTCGATTGGTGCATGGACGATCAGCCCGTCGCGTTGACGACGCGTGCGGGCGATCTTCTGGCCGTGCCGTATCCGCAAGAGCTCAACGATTCGAATGCCATCGTCGCGCGCCGGCATTCGGCATCGGAATTCGCGGATATGATCGTGGCGCAATTCGACGAAATGCGCGCCCAAGCGGCCGCGGGTACGTGCTTGGTCATGGGGGTCGCACTCCACGCCTATGTCGCCGGGCAACCCTTCCGGCTGCACGCGTTGCGCAACGCATTGCGCCATATCGGAACGGTCCATGCCGACGTTTGGTGCACGACGACAGACGCGATCGCGCAGGCTTGGTCGAACGGCTAGGCGTCCGCCAATTCGACGGATTTCGTCAGCGGCGCGAATTCGACGGCCCCGATGATCGAAACGATGCGGCCGTGCTCGTCGGCGAGCGGGCACATCACCTGTTCGACGCCACGTTTCCAATCCGGCATGCGAAACAGTGTTTCGCCTTTGTGGTATTGCGGCAGGCCCGGCGACACCGCGCGTGGCAGCATTCTGTACAGCGCGGTGCGCGTGCAGCCGGGGATCTCGTCTTCGTTCAGGCGTCGTCCGGTAAAATCCGTTCCGGCCGCATCGACCAGATAGGTGCCGTGCACGCGCAGGCGGAACTCGCCCGATTGCGGACCGACATCCAGTAGATAGAGATTCTTCCAGCCGCGTGCGGGCAGGTCGAGCGGCGTGAAGCGTTCGCGCAATGGCGCTTGGCCATTCTTCGCCAGACTCGACCAATGCGTCGCGAGGGCGAACACGGGTTCGCTGGCGATTCTGGGCCAAGCGAAACGACGATTCGCCGAATCATAAATAACGTCGGTCATGCGGCGCTCAATTGGCGCGCGCGCCGACCACCGTCAAGGCAGACCGGTGCCGCGACACCCCATCCAGTCGCAAGAATACATGCGGCGGGGGCGCCAGTTTCGGGTCCATGAAGGAACGAAATTGGGAAGGACGAAATATTCGGTGGAACAAGCTAATGCCGGACGACATATTTCCGGATATGATCGCCCCTATGCTTTTCGATCGTATCAAGCGTTGCGCTTTGATCATAGCTGCCTGCGCGGCGCTGGTATCGCAGGGCCCGGCGCGCGCGCAGGGCGGCGGCGAATTGTCGCTTTATGCCGGCGCCGCGGGCGGTGCGTTCCTGCCTTACGCGCAAGGCTTGGCAGCCTATCTCAGCCGCGATCCCGCCTTGCGCACCCGCGCGTTGGAATCGGGCGGATCGATCGCCAATCTGACCGCCGTTCAACGCGATGCGAACGCGATCGGACTCGCCTTTCTGCCGACGGTGCAGGAAGCGGCGACATCCACCGGCTTCGCGCAAGGGCGCAATTACGCCAATATTCGCGCATTGCTGCCCGCGTTCCGCAGCACCTATCAAGTCGCTGTGCGCGGCGATTCCGATATCGGACGCATCCTCGATCTCGATCGCAAACGCGTCGGCGTCGGCCCTGCCGGCGGCACCGACGAATTATTGTTCGCGGTCGCCGCGAAGCATCTTTTTCTGAAGCCCGTTTTCGTCAACGGCTCGATTGCGGAACTCGGCGGCGCACTGCTGTCTGGCGGTGTCGACGCGCTGTGGGTAGGCGCGCGCAGTCCCATTCCCGCCATCGCCGACGTGACCGAAAATGGCGGGGCGCGGGTGATCGGTTTGTCGGCGTGGGATCTGGCGGGATTGACCTCGCGCTATCCCTATCTCACGCCCGCGATCGTGCCGGCCAATACCTATCGCGGACAGACGCGGCCCTTTGCGACCGTGGCGTCGTGGAACCTGTTGGTCGTGAACAAGGACCTGCCGGAGGAAACGGCGTTCGCGATCGTCAAGGCGATCTTGGATACGCCCGATCCCGCCACGGAGATCCATCCTTTCGCGAGCGAGACGCGCGTCGAGTTTTTGAACGAGAACCGCGTCGTCGATTATCACCCGGGATTGTTGCGCTATCTGCGCGAGCGTCCGGCGAAGCCGCGCTGAACCTCATTCCAGCGTGAAATCGGCGCGCTCCGCGTCGTAGGCGAACAACTCCGCGAACCGGCCCCAGGCGATCACGGCGTCGAGCGTGGCTTCGGATTCGTCCGTTTCCAGAAAATCCTCCAGCTCCGCCAGGAACCGCGCGCGGGGTGCCGTGTGGCTGTGCCGTTCCTCGAGCACGCGGCGGATATGCGCGGCAAGCGGCACATTGCGCGCGAGATGCGTCGCGAAGATTTCCTTCCGGCGCAGCAGATCGGTATCGAAATAGACGCGGCCTTCGGGCGTGAGCAACACGTCGCCGTCGCGCAGATGCGCGAAGCCGAGAAGTTCCGTTGCTTCGAGCGTGGGCAGCAGCGTATCGAGCGTCAGGCCCAGCGCGTCGGCAAGTTCGGGAAGATCGGCTTTGCCCGCGCGTTGCGGCTCGGCCAGCGCTTCGATCAGGCCCGCGATCTCGTTGGCCGAAACGCGCGGCAGCTTCTCGCCCAGCGTCGCCGGCGGACGCGTGCTGCCGGGGCCGGCATCGCCACGCTTGGTCAAGGCGGCGTAGATGCGATCGACCAGATCGCGGAAGGGCTGCGATTGGCGGTCGCGCGGATGTTTGAGTGGGATCGCGACCTCCGCCGCCACGCGGCCAGGATGCGACGACAGGATCACCACGCGGTCGCAGAAGGCGACGGCTTCCTCGATATTGTGGGTGACGAGCAGCACGGCTTCGGTCGTCGCCTTGCCTTCCAGCCACAAATCGATGAAGTCGGTGCGCAGGGTTTCCGCCGTCAGCACGTCCAGCGCGCTGAAGGCTTCGTCCATCAGCAACAGGCGCGGATGGACGACGAGGGCCCGCGCGATGCCCACGCGCTGACGCATCCCGCCGGAAAGCTCCTTCGGGAAGGCGCGCTCGTATCCGTCGAGCCCGACCATGTCGATCGCGGCCAAGGCGCGCGAGCGGCGCTCGCCCTCCGGCACGCCGCGCGCTTCGAGGCCGAGTTCGACATTCTGTTGAACGGTCAGCCACGGGAACAGCGCGAAGCTTTGGAACACCATCGCGATGCCGGGCTGCGGCCCGTCGACCGCTTGGCCCGCGAAGCGGATCTCGCCGCCGGTCGCGGCGTCGAGGCCCGCGATCAGACGCAGCAGCGTCGATTTCCCGCAGCCCGAGCGGCCGAGCAATCCGACGATCTCGCGCGTGCCCAGCGTAAACTCGACGCCGTCGAGTACCGGTTCGGCATCCGGCTCGATCGAATAGGTCTTCACGACCTTGCGCACGTCCAAAAGCGGTTCCATGGCGATCATCCCAAGCGATAGCGCCGCACGGCGAGTTTATAGAGCGGATCCCACAGCGCGCGATTGAGCGCCACGACGAACAGCGACATCAAGGCGATGCCAAGCACAAGGCGCGGAAAGTCGCCGCTGTCGGTCGCGGCGGCGATGTAGCTGCCAAGCCCCGTCGCTTCGAATTTGCGGTCGCCCCACGATACGACTTCCGCGACCACGGTCGCGTTCCACGCACCGCCGGCGGCGGTGACGAGACCGGTGACGAGATAGGGATAGACGCAAGGCAACGCCACGCGCCGCCACCAAAGCAAGCCGCGCAGTTGCAGATTGTCCGATGCGACGCGAAGTTCGGCGGGGATCGCCGCCGCACCCGCGACGACGTTGAACAGGATGTACCACTGCGTTCCAAGTACGACGAGCGGCGCCAAGAAATACTCGGGGTTCAAGCCCCAGCGCGCGATCGCGATGACGAAGACGGGGTAGAGCAGATTGGCGGGGAACGCGGCGAAGAATTGCGCGATCGGCTGGATCGCGCGCGTCCAGCGCGGGCGCAGACCGATCCACACGCCGATCGGCGTCCAGATCGCGGCGGCGAGCAGGATCATCGCGGTGACACGCAAGGAAGTGGCGCCGCCCGCGAGCATGGCCGTGACGATTTCATCGGGCGGCAATTTGTCGAGCACGAACACGGTCGCGGCGAGTGCGCCCCCACCGCCGCCGATCAGCGCGATGGTGTTCCACAGCCCATTGTGCGGTTGGTCGGCACGTGCGGTGTTTGCGCCGTCGGTCGGCGTCAGGCGGCGCAGCAGCGCGCGGCCCAAGACGCGCCCGACGCGGGCGCGCCGGAACAGCGTCAAAACGATCGAGCGCGGCGGCTTGTCGCCGGGCTCGGTTTCCAGGCGAAAGCGCTCCGACCACGCGACCAGCGGGCGGAACAACAGGAAGTCGACGCCCAGGATCAGCACCGCCATCGTCCCGATCGCGTAGAACACCGCATCGATGCGCCGCGCGTCGATCGCGGCGGCGATATAGGAACCGATGCCCGGCAGTGCGACGGTTTCGCCGCCGACCGAAATCGCCTCGGCCGCGACGACGAAGAACCAGCCGCCGGCGACCGACATCATCGCGTTCCACACGAGCCCGGGCATCGCGAAGGGCACTTCCAGCCGCCAGAACCGCGCGCGTGCCGACAAGCTGAAGGCGCGCGACGCTTCGGCCAGTTCCGTCGGCACGGTTTTCAGCGATTGGTAGAAGCTGAAGGTTAGGTTCCAGGCTTGCGAGGTGAACAGCGCGAAGATCGCCGCCGCCTCGTAGCCGAAAACCCAGCCGGGCAGGGCGACCGAGACGGCCGCGACCAGCAGCGAGACGTAGCCGAGGATCGGCACGGATTGCAGCACGTCGAGCAGCGGGATCAACACGCGTTCGGCCGCCGGGTCGCGCGCGGCGGCGGGCGCGTAGATCAGCGTGAAGGCGAGCGAGAGCGTGAGGGCCGCGCCCATGCGCGCGAGCGTGCGCAGCGCGTAATAGGGCAGCATGGCGGGATCGAGATCGACCGGCGGCAAGCCCGAATGGCCGATCCGCGCGCCCATCGCCGCAAGCTGCCAGCCGGCGAGGGCGATGACGCCCAAGACCAGGCCAATGGCGGCCAGATCCGCCCCGCCCAAAGGCGGCGGGAAGTGGCGCAAGGCGTTTCGGAAGATCCGGGTACTCGACATCGGCGCCTAAGGGCTGCTGGCGGCTTCGATTCTATCGGTCAGGATGATGTGCCTAACTGAATGGAACATGAAGCCGCCAAGGCGAAGTCGATAAAACAGTTTATAAATAGACCGTAAAATATTGAAAAAACGTCATTTATTTAAATTTTTAAAGTTCACGAACGGGCGCCAATGAATCATCCGCATTGACATGAAATTCATATCCGTCATATGGAACTCACGCGGCGGGCACACGCCGCGATGGGAGAGAAATGTCCGGTCGTACGCTCAGCGTGGTCGAGAATGGTGACGGCGAAGCCGCGCGGGAAATCCCGGGCGCGCAGGCGCTGCGCCGGGGCCTATCGCTGCTCGACATCGTCGCCGAAAGCGACAAGCCACTGCGTTTCGTCGAGATCGCCGAACAATCGGGCCTGTCCAAGCCGACCGCCCATCGCATGCTGGCGACGCTGGTCGAGGCGGGATTGCTGCGCGTCGACGAGCGCGACCAGACCTATCGTCTCGGCTTTCGCCTGTTCCGCATGGCCCATCGCGTGTGGAACGAATTCGATCTACGCGGGGCCGCGTCGCCCGAACTCGCAAGGCTCGCGGATTTGACCGGGGAGGCGGTGCGCCTCGCCGTGCTCGACGACACGTCCGTCCTTTATATCGACCAGCGCGACAGCGCCCAGGCCGTGCGCTTGGGCCTTGGCGTTGGCGCGCGCGTCGCGGCGCATGCCAGCGGGGCGGGTAAGGCGATCGTCGCCCATCTCGATCCCCAGCACCGCCAGACGATGGTCAGCCGCCTGGGGCTCGAGCGTTTCACGCCGAATACGATCGTCGATCCGGTCGAATTCGCGCGCGAACTCGAACTCACCAAGGGGCGCGGCTACGCCGTCTCGTTCGGCGAGCAGCATGCCGATATCAGCTCGGTCGCCGCGCCAATTTTCGATCACCGTGCGATCGCCATCGGCGCGATCGCGATCGTCGGGCCGTCTTATCGTATGGGCGTGGACCGGCTTCATGCGCTGGGCCGCGACGCGATCGAAGCCGCGCGCCGCGTCTCGGGCAATGTCGGGCAACTTGCGATGTCGATTTCCATCAATCCCCGCCCGCTGGGGCCCGAGCGCGACGATCTGCGCTGCGCCGTGCCGTCGGCCTGTTTCCTGGGCGAAGGCCCGGTGTGGTCCGCCGCCGACAAGCGTTTGCTGTTCGTCGATATCTTGGCGCCCTCGGTCATCCTGGCCGATCCGGAAAGCGGCCAATTCGTATCGAAGCCGATGCCCGAATTGATCGGGGCCGCCGTGCCGCGCGCGCGCGGCGGCTATCTCGCGGCGACGCAGACCGGCTTCAAGACCTTCGATTGGTCGTCCGACACGATCACGTCGGTCGCCAATCCCGAAGCGGGCAAGCCCGGCAACCGGTTCAACGACGGAAAATGCGACCGGCGCGGGCGCTTCTGGGCCGGCACGCTGGCGATTACCACTTCGCCGGGCGAAGGGGCGCTTTATCGCCTGGACCCGGACGGTTCGGTCGCGACGATGGGGAAGGGGTTCCACATCTCCAACGGCCTGGGCTGGAGCCCGGACGACAAACGCTTCTACTTCGCCGATTCAGGCACGCGGCGCATCTATGTCTACGATTTCGATATCGACAGCGGCGATATCGCCAACCGCCGCGTCTTCGTGCAATTGCCGGAGAATGCGGGCATTCCCGACGGGATGACGGTCGACGCCGAAGGCTTCGTGTGGAGCGCCCATTGGGACGGCTGGTGCGTGACCCGCTACGACCCGGACGGCAAGGTCGATCGCGTGGTCACGTTGCCCGTACCCCGGCCCACAAGCTGCTGCTTTGGCGGGCCCGATCTTTCGACTCTTTACATTACGACGGCGCGTATCCGCATGTCGCAACGCCAGCTCGCGGAGGCGCCGCTTTCCGGCGGCGTGTTCGCGTTGCGCGCCGGCGTGCGCGGCCAAGCCGATACGCCGTTCGCAGGGTGAACCATAAATGGCGCGTCTTCAGCTTTCCGGCATCAAGAAGAGTTTCGGCCCCGCCAAGGTGCTGCACGGCATCGATCTGGATATCGGCGACGGCGAATTCACCGTGTTCGTCGGCCCGTCGGGTTGCGGCAAATCCACGCTGCTGCGCCTGATCTGCGGCCTCGACGAGATCGATGAAGGCACGCTCGCCATCGACGGCGAAATCGTCAACGACGTGCCGCCCGCCAAGCGCGGCATCGCGATGGTGTTCCAATCCTACGCGCTCTATCCGCATATGAGTGTCGCCCAGAACATGGGC
>JAIUNH010000166.1 GCA_020161965.1 Pseudomonadota bacterium | reverse complement strand
GGAATACGGCTGACCATCAGGAACGCGACCACGACCATCGTCAGTCCGCCGATCGCCGCTTTGTCGAACCAGCCCGGCCCCGCTTGGAAATGCATCATCAACGGCAGCAGCGCCAAGGCCGCACCGGCGGGCGCCGGCACGCCGACGAAGAAATAACCCTGCCATTTGGGCGGATTGGGATCGGACAGCATGGTGTTGAAGCGGGCCAAGCGCAGCGCCATGCACACGGCATAGGCCAAGCACAGCATCCAGCCGATGGCCCCCCACGCGTTCAGCACCCACATATACATGACGAGTGCGGGCGCCACGCCGAAGGCGACGAAGTCGGAAAGCGAGTCGAGCTCGGCGCCGAATTTCGACGTGCCGTTCAGCAAGCGCGCCATGCGCCCGTCGAGCCCGTCGAGGATCGCCGCAACGACGATCGCCGTCGCCGCCCATTCCCAGCGCCCATCCATCGCGAAGCGAATGCCGGAAAGCCCCGCACACAGCGCGCCAACGGTGATCGCGTTGGGGATCAGGCGGTTCATCGTGCCGCCGCCCGGCAGCGTTGCGCGATCGCGCGCGCGCCGACGGTTGCGGCCGAACATCAGCGCACCTCGCCCTGGCGCGGCGCTTCGCTCGATTGCAGATCGGCGAGCACGGTTTCGCCGCCGATGGCGCGTTGGCCGACCACGACCAGCGGCGACACGCCCTCGGGCAGATAGATGTCGCAACGGCTGCCGAAGCGGATCAGGCCGTAGCGTTCGCCGGTGCGCACGTTCTGTCCTTCGCGCAGATCGCAAAGGATGCGCCGCGCGACGAGGCCCGCGATCTGCACGAAGCCGACGTCGCGGCCGTCAGCCAAGCCCACGCGGATCGACATGCGCTCGTTCTCGGCCGACGCCTTATCGAGGGCGGCGTTATGGAAACGGCCGGGCTGATAGCGCGCGCGCAGAATGGTGCCGCCGATGGGCACGCGGTTCACATGCACGTCGAACACGTTCAGAAAGATCGAGATGCGCGGACGCGGAGCGTCGCCCATTTCCAGTTCCGGCGGCGGAACGGCATCGACGATCAATTGCACCATGCCGTCGCCGGGCGAAACGATCAGCCCGTCGCGTGTGGGGATCGTGCGCTCCGGATCGCGGAAGAAATAGATGACCCACAAGGTCACCACGGCGCCGACTGCCGCCAACGGCCCCCAAATCCAGCCCAGCACGAAGGTCGCGACGACTGCCGCCGCAACGAACGGCACGCCCGCCTTATGGATCGGGGCCGCGACGGATTTCCACATATCGCTCATGAGATTAGAAGCCGCTGTTAATCTGGTTTCGAGATATTGAGCCGCATCATAACAAAGCCCGCTCCGGGCCGCTACCCCGGCCCGGATGTGTCGGGTCGTTAAGACGGATCAGTTGGTCTTGGGAACGGCGAAGATCTGGCCCGGATAGATCAAATCCGCATTGCGGATCTGGTCGCGATTGGCCTCGTAGATCGTCGTGTAGCGCAAGCCTTCGCCGTAGATGCGGCGCGAAATCCGCCACAGCGAATTCCCCGGCTGGACGACGACGATCTGCTCACCCGGTCCCGGGGCCGGCATCGCCGCGCGCTGGAACGGCGTTTCGGCCCGCGCGGTCACGCGGCCTTGCGCGCCCAACTCGTCCGCCCGCAGCGCGTAGTTGCCCTCGCCCAGTTGGGGGATATCGATGCGCCATTGGCCGTCGGGGCCGACCACCGCCTCACCCACCGGCTTGTTGTCGGTATAAAGCCGCACCGTGGCGCCCGCCGTGCCCTTGCCGGTGACGGTGACGCTGCCCGCGTCGCCGTAATCGATCGCATCGATCGACATGCGCTGGCTGCCCACGCCGGGGCCCGGCACCTGCAACACGGTGGCGGGGCCCGTACCTTCGGCGGGCAACAACGCGACCAACGGCCCGCCGCCCGTTCCCGTCCCGCGCGGCGGCACGACGACCGCGACATTGCGTTCCGACCAAACGGGACCTTTATCCGTGTCCATCCGCAACCGCAATTCATGCGGCCCCGGGGCCAGCGGATCGACGGTCACGAACACCCATTCGCCGCGCCCGTCGGCGGTCACGCGGCCGATTTCCTTCTCGCCGTCCAGAATCACGATCGGCGCGTTCGGCGCGCCGCGGCCGGCGATCACCGCCTCGCCCGTCGGCGAGACGCGCACGACATCGAAGGACGGGCGAACAACCGCCGGTTCCGGCGCGGGCACAGGTGCGGCCGCTTGCGGCGCCGGCGCGGGGGTCGCCGGGGCCGAAGCGACCGGCGGCGACGGGGTGCGGTTGGGCGGCGTGGGTTCGGGCACGAAGAAGCCACGGAAGCCCAGTAACAAGGCAACGACGACGCATAGCGCGCCGACAATCGCGATGATTGTGGTCTTGCTCATCGGCCGGATAGGGGAATCGGGCGGAACATCGGCTTAGCCTAGGCCCGAAAGCCCCTCGAACTCAATTCCCCCCGCGCACGCGATGATCGATGGGTGGCAATTGGCGCAAATAGGCGATCATCGCCGCGCGATCCGGCTGCGTGAGCTTGGAGGTCGAGTTCGCCACCACCTCGCCCATATCGCCGCCGACGGAATCGCCGTCCTGCGTCATGCCCATCGACAGCAGATCGTCGTAGACGCCCGGCGTCCACGATCCGATGCCGGTCGTGGGGTGCGGCGTGATATTCGGGACCTTCGTGCCCTGCCCTGCATGGTTCAGATCGCCCGCATACATCATGTCGGTGCGCAAACCGCCGAGTTGATTGCGCGGCGTATGGCACTCGGCGCAATGCCCCATCGCTTGCGTGAGATACGCACCGCGATTGACCTCCGCCGATTTCGCCGGATCGGGTTTGAATTCGCCCGCCTTGAAATACAGCAGCTTCCAGCCGAATTGCAGGAAGCGCTGATTGAACGGGAAGCCGATGTCGTGTGGCTTGCTGGCTTGCGCGGAAACCGGCAGCGAGAAGATATAGGCTTTGAGATCGCGCATATCCGCGTCGGTCATCTTGGTGAACGACGTATACGGAAACACGGGGAAGTAATGCGCGCCGTCGGGGCGCCGCCCCTGGCGCAAAGCCGTGATGAAATCGGCATCCGACCATTTGCCGATGCCGGCGTCCGGATGCGCGGTGATGTTGGGCCCGTAGAAATTTCCGAACGGCGTTTTGAGCGCGCGCCCACCGGCCAGCAACTGGCCCTTATTCGCCGTATCGGTGTGGCAGCCCGCACAGCCCGAGGCGGCGAAGATGTACTCACCGCGTTTGGCGTCCTGCGCGAAAGCGGCGCCGGCGGCGAAAACGAAAAACGCCGCGAAAGCGGCGAAGATGGGGGTTCGAGTCATGGGTCGATTGTGAACGCCGCGCGTGGTCGCGTCCACCTCGCTCGCCGGGGAGAGGTCCGCCGGCGGGCGAGGTGGGGTCGCGTCCGTTGGGGGGATTTAACGCTACGGGCGACGGAACGGGGTATGGCAGGCGCCGCAAGCCTGACCGAGCTGCGGGAAGGCCGCGCGGAAGCCGGCTTCGTTGTTCGCCGAGGCGAGCTGGGCGAGATTGGTGGCGACGCCAATGGCGCGGTCCATCGCGCCGTCGAATTCCGCCTTCTTTTCCCAAATCGCGGGCAATGCGCGCGAATTGTCGGCGGTCGAACCGGCCGGGAACTGCGCTTTGGCGTCGGTCAGGCTCGTGGCCACGGTCCGGGCCTGCTGGGCAACCGCCGCGCCGTCCCAGGGGCGTTCGTTGCGAATGACCGGCGCGATCTGACCGACGGCGCCGCCGATCGCTTTCATATCGGCCTGGCGCTTGGCGATTTCCGGGGCCTGGGCGAAAGCACCTGTGGCAGCAAAGGTCAGGCCCAACGCGATGGCGGCCAGACGGAGTTTCGAGCGCATACGGTGTCCCCTTTTGGGTCGGTTGCTTAGGTATTGCGAGCCGTTCGGCACGGCGGGAACGCCGCGCTTACCGAGATATACACCCCCGATCCGAGATTATTCCCGCGCCCCTTGTTCCCATTCGCGAACCGCTCTAATCAGACCGGCATCGCGGTAATTTTCCGGTGCCGGTCCATGCGTCAATTGCGTTCGGTTTGCGTCTATTGCGGTTCGTCGAACGAAGGCCCGGTCCTGCACCGGACCGAAGCGCGGCGCTTCGGCCAAATTCTGGGGAAGGCGAAAATCGACCTCGTCTATGGCGGCGGGCGCGTCGGGCTGATGGGCGCCGTCGCCGATGGCGCCATCGAGGAAGGCGGCCATGTCGTCGGCATCATTCCCGAACATCTGATGCGCGCGGAAGTCGGCCATGGCAGCGTGTCCGAATTGCACGTGGTGGAATCCATGCACGCGCGCAAGGCGATGATGTTCCAGCGCTCGGACGCGTTCGTCGCCCTGCCCGGCGGTCCCGGGACGCTCGACGAAGTGTTCGAGATGCTGACCTGGCGGCAATTGGCGCTGCACGACAAGCCGACGGTGATCTGCAATCTCGGCGGCTATTGGAACGGGTTGATCGGCTTGATCGACGGGATCATCGACGCGAAGTATGCGCGGCCGTCGTTCCGCGAGTTCTACAAGGTCGTCGACGGCATCGACGAAATCCTGCCGCTATTGCGCGAGGAACCGCCGCCCGCGATCCCGTCGCAGCCGCAGAAGTTCTAAAACCAAAAACGCCACGCGTAGACGAGCGTCATCACCGCGCCGATGCCCGTCACCAGACGGTGGAAGACGAGCGGTGCGATGTAGCGCATCGCGAAGCCGCCCGAATATCCACCGATCAAACCGCCCGCGAGCATGGCGAGTGTGGCGTGCCAATCGACGCTGCCCATCGCCACGAAGATCGCGATCGCGGCGGCGGAGTTCAGCGCGTTGACGAGATTTTTAAGCGCATTGGCCGTGCGCAGGTCGGCGATACCGCCCAGCGTGAACAGCGACAGATACATGACGCCGAGCCCGGCGCCGAAATAACCACCATAGATCGATACCGCGATCGACGGCGCCACGACACCACGCATATCCGCCGCCACGCCATGGCGGCGACGCTGAACGTAACGCTTTATCCGATCGGCGAAGGCGAAAAGCAGCGTCGCCGCACCGATCAATGCCGGTACCGCACTTTCCAACGCCTTTTCGGGCATCGCCAGAAGAATCCCCGCCCCTGCGGCGCCGGCGAGGAATGCGCCCGCCATGATCCGGCGGACATGCTTGTCGAACGGCGGCAATCGGCCGCGATCGGCCATCGCGGCCATGAAATTCGCCGGTCCCAGCGCCACCAAATTCGACGCGACGGCGACGACCGGCGGCAATCCAGCCATCAACATGATCGGAAACGTGACGAGCGTGGCGCCGCCGACCAGCGCCGTGACCACGCCGCCCGCCAGCCCCGTGACGAAAAGCACCAGGACGAGTTCCGATTCCATGCGCCGGGAGAGTAATCCGCGCCCGCCCGGAAATCGCTGGAAACATGCCGGGCATCGTAGTATTTCCGGTGCCTATTCCGCCGCTGGGAGAAGTAATTCCATGAAGAAAATCAAGGTCGCAAACCCGATCGTCGAACTCGACGGCGACGAGATGACGCGCATTATCTGGAAGTTGATCCGCGAACGCCTGATCCTTCCCTATCTCGATGTCGACCTGAAATACTTCGACCTCGGGGTCGAGTATCGCGACAAGACCGACGATCAGGTCACGATCGATGCGGCGCATGCGATCAAGAAATACAAGGTCGGCGTCAAGTGCGCGACGATCACCCCCGACGAAGGCCGGGTGAAGGAATTCAATCTCAAGAAGATGTGGAAGTCGCCCAATGGCACGATCCGCAACATCTTGGACGGCACGATCTTCCGCGAGCCGATCATCTGCAAGAACGTGCCGCGCTTGGTGCCCGGTTGGACGCAGCCGATCATCATCGGCCGTCACTCGTTCGGCGACCAATATCGCGCGACCGATTTCGTCGTGCCGTCGGCGGGCGAGCTGACCATTTCCTTCGTGTCGAAGGACGGCAAGACGAACATCAACCACAAGGTCTTCGACTTCCCGGGTTCGGGCGTGGCGATGGCCATGTACAACGTCGATGAGTCGATCCGCGGCTTCGCGCGCGCCTCGCTCAACTACGGCCTCGCGCGCAACTACCCGGTCTATCTCTCGACCAAGAACACGATCCTCAAGGCCTATGACGGGCGCTTCAAGGACATCTTCCAGGAAGTGTTCGACGCCGAGTTCAAGGACAAGTTCCAGGCGAAGGGCCTGACCTACGAACACCGCCTGATCGACGACATGGTCGCCGCGGCGATGAAGTGGTCGGGCGGCTTCGTGTGGGCGACCAAGAACTACGACGGCGACGTGCAGTCGGATACGGTCGCGCAAGGCTACGGCTCGCTGGGTCTGATGACCTCGGTGCTGACCACGCCGACCGGCGACTGCGTGGAGGCTGAAGCCGCCCACGGCACCGTCACGCGCCACTATCGCGAGCACCAGAAGGGCAAGGAAACGTCGACCAATCCGATCGCGTCGATCTTCGCCTGGACGCGCGGCTTGGTCTATCGAGGCCAGTACGACAACACGCCCGACGTCACCGCCTTCGCCAAGCTCTTGGAAAAGGTGTGCATCGACACCGTCGAATCCGGTTTCATGACCAAGGATCTCGCGGTGCTGATCTCGCCCGACCAGCCTTGGCTGACGACGACCAAGTTCCTCGACAAGATCGACGAGAACTTGAAGAAAGCCTACGCCTAAGCCTTCGACGAAGGTTCCGGCCGTGAACGGCCCGGTGTTCCACACCGGGCCGTTTCGTTGACGGGGCCTTTTATCGGCATTTGGCGGAATTGTTGCGACCGCCGCGGCTTTCGCGCACTCTTGAAACATCGAAACTTTCGCGAGATTTGCGGCAAGCCGTGGTGACCTCGTTCGTGCAACGCCCGACCTTCCTGCGTGCGCCTGACGGCGCGGGCCAGCGCGCGGCGGCTGCCTACCATTGCCTGCATTCAACCCGATATTCCAGTCGCGACCTGAACTGATGCCGGCAAGCCCTTCTGCGGCCTGGCTATTGTCGGTAGCGGCGCCAACGCCGAGTCCGCCAGTGCGACGCTGCTTTCCGTGCATGGTTAACAATAAAGTAAAATATACCTATTAACATGTCGCATACCGGACGAAAGCTGCGCTGTTCGCTTTGCGCCGTAGGTGGCGTTCGGTAGGTCAGGGAAGTGTCGACGAGGTCGGGCTTCGCATTCGCAGGCGAAGTGATGCAGGTCACGGAACGATCGTCGCGCGCCGCACGGGCGCGGTGCCGGACCACGGCACCGGCTTTCCTGCGCGGCAGCGGCCGGCCTGTCCGCATCTTCCTTGGGTAGCGCTCGCGTGCAGGGGACGCATGCTGCTTTGTTATCACGGCGCTGGGGCCCGTCGTGCGTCGCAGTACATCGCAATGACAACCCGAAGTTACGGAGATCCTGTATGAAATCCCTGAAAAGCAATCCACTGCTTGCGCAGTTGCCGACGATGCTCGCGCTGGCACTGTGCGGTTTCGCCGCGCCGCAGGCGCAGGCGCAGAATTTCGAGGCTTACTACGGCGAACGCAGCGCACGCGACGCCGGCGAAGACGTCAAATCGGTCAACTACTGTCCGCGCACCGGCAGCATCGTCGCCGGTACGCGCCGCGTCGCTACCGGCATCGAAGCGCTGGTCACGCGCGTCGACGACAACGGCGGTGCGCTGTGGCAGTTCGCCTATCGCGTCGCCGGCAGCAACAACACCACCGCCAATGCCATCGTCGAATTGCGCGACGGCAGCGGTTTCGCGCTGAC
>JAIUNH010000165.1 GCA_020161965.1 Pseudomonadota bacterium | reverse complement strand
GACGATTTACCGCGCAACGCGATGGGCAAGGTCCAGAAGAACGTCCTGCGCGATACCTATAAGGATATCTACAAGGCCTGACCGGCCGTTTGATCGGATAACGCCGCAGAAACGGCGAAGCCCGCCCCCGGGAGACCGGCAGCGGGCTTCGTCGGTTTTGAGTTGTCGCGTCTAGTTTTTAAAATTGGTAAGGCCACTTGACAGGTAAGGCCAAAGCGTGGTTTCTCTCGCGGCGATGAAACCCAGCCCGAAAGCAACGCTCAGCCGTCTCGCCGTCGTCAGGCCCAAGCGGCTCTACGAACAAATCGCCGAACAGGTCGAAGCGTTGATTCGCGACGGCAGCTTCGCACGAGGTACGCGCTTGCCCGCGGAACGCGAACTTGCCGAGCAACTCGGTGTCAGCCGGCCGTCGATCCGGGAGGCGCTGATCGCGCTCGAAGCGGCGGGGCTGATCGAAACGCGCGTGGGCGACGGTACCTATGTGCGCGAAAATTCCGGCGCCAAGCCAGTCTTTCCGCTCGAGACGTCGAAGGATATGGGGCCGGGCACGCTGGAGCAGTTCGAAGCGCGTCGCGCGATCGAATGCACGATCGCCGAAATGGCCGCGCGCCGCGCCACGCCCGCCGATGTCGAAGATCTGCGCGATTGCGTCGCGCGCATGCGTAAGCTGATCGTCGCAAACAAGTCGCCGTCCGGCGAGCATCTCTATTTCCACACGCGCCTGGCGGAGATCGGTGGCAACTCGATCCTGGCCGGCGCGATCAAGGAGCTTTGGCGCCTGCGCCAGGGCGAGATGTGGGACCTGCTGCGCCGCCATGTCGAAACCGACGAGAGCTATCGCCTTGGTCTCGAGTTCCGCGAGCGCTTGATGGTGGCTTTGGCCGCGCATGATGGGCCCAAAGCGCGCAAGGAAATGCAGCGCCATTTCGACAGGATCGCGCGGCTCTATTTCGACACAAAAATCTGATCAAGCGCCGAACGCGCGAAAAGGGAGGAAGACATGGCGATCTCGACAACGAGGCGTGCGGCACTTGCCGGCACGGCGGCGGCGCTGGCGGTTCCGATGATCTGGCGTCGTGCGGATGCGCAAGCGCCCACGACCGTCACGATGTGGACGTTCCTCGACACGACCAAGCCGGGCGGGCGCGAAACCGCCCTGAAGCAAATGGTCGATTCGTTCGAGGCGAAGAACCCGAACGTGAAGATCCGCGTCGAGCCGCAAGTGTGGACGACGCTGGCCGAGAAATTCGTGCTGGGCCACAACACGCGCAACGCGCCCGATATCGGCTGGGTGAACGCCGAAAATCTCGGCCTGATCCTCAACACCGACGCGGCCGCAGATCTGAAGCCGGTCGTGCTCGATACGTGGTCCGCGCAACGCCGTGCCGATCTGGCCGTGCCCGCGGCCCTCGATGCCGTGACGGTCGACGGTAAGGTCCTCGCCATGCCGCTGATGGCGATTACCTGGACGCTGATGTATCGGCGCGATCTTTTGGCCCAGACGGGATTGACGCCCGACACCCTGAAGACCTGGGACGGCGTGCTGGAAGCCGCCAAGCGCATGACCAAGGAGGCGAGCGGCGTCTGGGGTCTGGGTTTGGGTCTCGCGACCGAACGCTTCTCGGCCACCCCCGCCGTGCTCGCGACGATCGGGTTGCAGAACGGTATTTTCACCAATGACTGCAAGCCGCGCATCGCGACGGGCGACGCCGAACGTGCGCTGGCCTGGCAGGCGGATCTGATCACCAAGCATCGCGTGACGCCGCGCGAAGCCGTGGCCATGACCTCCGACGACGCGATCGACCAATTCGCCGCCGGCCGCTACGGCATGATGATCGTCGCCAATAGCCGCTTCGAGCAGATCCAGCGCACGGCGGCGGGCTGGAACAAGGACGACCTCGCCCAGGTCGGCATTCCGGGTTGGAGCGAACAGAAGGGCGGGCCCGCGATCATCACCGGCTGGTTTGCCGTCGCGTGGCGCAATTCACCGCGTCTGCGCCAAGCCGCCGCCTTCATCGATCACATGACCAACGCCGATGCGATGGCGCTGTGGCAAACGCCGGGCGGTCAGGTGCCGATGTTAAAAAGCCTCGCGGCCGATCCGCGCATGGACGCGCCCGCGAATGCGCCGTTGCGGTTGGTCGCGAACGAGTTCTCGGCCAACGGCTTCATGATGCCGGGGCGGTGCAACTGGTCGCGCACGCTGTCGGACTTCAACCTCGCCACGCAGCAAGTGGTGCTGGGCCAGCGTACGGCGCCTGAAGCCTTGCGCATCGCCGAACGCGCCACCCAAGAACGTCAGTAACGAAGGGAAGGGGCGGGCGGCACAGGCGCCGCTCGCCCCGCCTTCCGCGGAACAGCAATTCATGGAAACGCGTCGCGCCGAATTTTGGGTTCCGTACCGGTTGATCGCGCCGGCGGTGGCCCTGGAAGCCGCCCTGGTCATCGGGCCGCTTCTCGTCGGCTTCTGGTACAGCCTTCACAACGTCCGCTTCTTCCAGATCCGTTCTTTCGTCGGCTGGGACAATTATGTGCGCGTCGTCACGTCCCCCGAAGTGCTGGAAAGCCTTCTCGCGACGACGATCTTCGCTTTCTTCGCGCTGATCTTGACCTTCGTTCTTGGCTTCGCGCTCGCCTTATGGCTGGAACGCGACGGCCGCTCCGCCACGCTGATGCGCGCGGTCGTGCTCGTCCCCTACATGATCGCGATGCTCGTCGGGTCGATGCTGCTGAAATGGCTGTTCTCGCACGAAGCCGGCCTGTCGCAATTGGTGCTCGGGCCCCTGGGCATGGGCAATACGTCGATCCTCGCCAATCCCAAATCCGCGATGGCGGCCTTGGTGTTCAACGCGATGTGGCGCGATGCGGCCTTCGCGATGATCATGCTGCTCGCGGGCCTCAAAAGCATTCCGCCGTCGCTGCATCTGGCCGCGCGCGTGGACGGGGCCGATGCGTGGATGCGCTTCCGGCGCATCACGCTGCCGCTGCTGCGCATCCCCATTCTGATCACGGTCGTCCGGTTGCTGATTCACTTCGTCAACATCCTGACCTTCCCGCTGATCTTGACCGGCGGCGGACCCGGCAACGCGACCGAAGTGGTGGTGCTGCGCATGTTCCGCCTCGGCTTCCAGGATCACATTCTGGGACCCGCCAACGCGCTGGCGATCCTGGTGTTCCTGGCGAATTTGCTGCTCGTCGCCATGCTGCTGCTGTTGTTCCGCCGCGCGGGAAGGCTCTGATCATGTCCGCATCTTTCGTGCATGCGATGCGTCGCAAAGCCGTTCGCCTCACCGTCAACGCCGTGATCGCGGTGTTCGCGTTGCTGCCGATCCTGTGGGGCTTTCTGTCGTCGCTGAAACCGACCGACAAGATCGTCGAGTTTCCGCCGCGCTTCCTGCCCGAGCATCCGACGTTGGAGCACTACACGCGCATTTTCGCCGACAACGCGGCCTATTTCATCGCCAACAGCGTCGCCGTGTCGGCCGCCGCCGTGCTGCTGACCTTGGCGCTGGGGGCACTTGCCGGTTATGCGATCGCGCGCTTTCGCTTCGCCGGCCGCGACACGTTGATGGTGTCGACCGTCGCGATCATGTCGATCCCGATCGCGTCGCTGCTCGTTCCCACCTTCACGCTATTGAGCTGGGCGGGGCTCGCCGATACGCGCCTCGGCCTCGTTCTGCTCTACGCCGCCTATCAATTGCCGGTCGTGGTGTGGATGCTCTACGGCTATTTCCTGTCGTTGCCGGTGGAGATCGAAAACGCCGCGCGCGTCGATGGCTGCTCGCCCACGCGCACCTTGTTCAAGGTCGTGCTGCCCCTGTCGAAGCCCGCCTTGGTCGCCGCGGGGCTGTTCGTGCTGGTCTTCGCGTGGAACGATTTCGTCGTCGCGGTGACGATGACGTCGAGCGAAACCGCGCGCACCTTCCCGGTCGCCATCTATTTCTATCTCGGCTTCTACGGCCGCGAATGGGGCCCGCTTCTGGCGGCGTCCATCGTCTCGATCGTGCCCATCGTCGCGATCTTCGTTCTTCTCCAGCGGCATTTCGTCTCCGGTCTGACCGGCGGCGGGGTGAAGGGTTAGTTATGTCGGCTGTACGTTTCAGCGGCGTCTCCAAGAATTACGGTCCCGTCGTCGCATTGGCCGGGCTCGATCTCGACGTGGCGGAAGGCGAGTTCCTGTCGCTGCTCGGCCCTTCCGGTTCGGGCAAGTCGACAACGTTGGGCTTGTTGGCCGGCTTGATCGACGCCGATGGCGGCAAGATCGAAATCGCCGGGCGCGATGTAACGGCCTTGCCGCCCGAGAAGCGCGATCTGGCGATGGTGTTCCAGAACTACGCGCTCTATCCGCATCTGACGGTCGCGGAAAACATCGCCTTTCCGCTGGAAGCGCGCAAACCCAAGCCCGATGCGGCGGAAATCGCCAAGAAGGTCGAAGCGGTCGCGCAGTCGCTGGGCATTGGTCCGCTGCTCGCGCGCTATCCGCGCGAGATTTCCGGCGGTCAGCAGCAGCGCGTGGCGTTGGGCCGCGCGATGGTGCGCGATCCCAAAGTGTTCCTACTGGACGAACCGCTGTCGAATCTCGATGCGCGCTTGCGTATCCGCATGCGCCGCGATCTGAAGGCGCTGCACGCCCAGCTCGGCTCGACCATCGTTTACGTCACGCACGACCAGTCGGAAGCGATGACGTTGTCCTCGCGTATCGCGATCTTCAATCACGGCAAGCTGCAACAGGTGGCACCGCCCGCCGAGATTTACGACCGGCCGGCCAATGCCTTCGTCGCGAATTTCGTCGGCGACCGCGAGATGAACTTCCTCGACGGCAAGCTGACCACCCAGGGTGGCGCACCCGGTTTCGTATTCGCGGGCGGCGTGGTGCCGCTGATCGCGTCGGCCGCTGCCGTCGCGGGCAATGGCGCCTTGCGCCTTGGCATTCGCGCCGAGGCGATCGAGCCGACGCGCGACGGCGGGGCGTTGCGTGGGAGCGTGATCCTGGCCGAACTCGCAGGGCCGGATCTGTTCTTGACCGTGCGCTTGGGCGACGGCGCCGAGATCGTTGCCCGCGCCGATCCGCGCGCATTCACCGCACGCGAGGGGGAAGCGGTGTCGCTCGCCCTCGACCCCGCACGCATCCATCTGTTCGACGCCGAAACCGGAATCGCCCGGCATCACGGCGCGGCCTGATCGTTCCACACCAAGGAGAGACGTTACCCCTATGGCTCAGAAACTCCATCACGCGGAATACGATGTCGTCGTCGTGGGCGGCGGTTGTGCGGGCATCGCCGCGGCAATCAGTGCTGCCAAGAACGGCGCCAAGACGCTGTTGGTCGAAGCGGGCTCGATGATCGGCGGCGAGCTGATCACCGGCTTGCCGGTCGATGGTGCGCTGAACGCGCGCGGTGAGTGGATCGTCGGCGGCGTGCTGAAGGAAATTCTGGACGAGCACGAGCGCTTGGGCGGCTATATCGGGCCGATCAAGGATTGGCGCCTGATCTGCTACGTCTGCGTCGATCCGGAAATCATGAAGATCGCCGTCGCCAACGTCGTGCGCCGCCATGGCGTGCATGTGTGGATGTATTCCTTCGCTGAGGACGTGGTGATGGATAACGGCGAAGTGCGCGGCGTGGTCGTGCTGAACAAGCGCCAGCGCACCCTCGTCGGGGCCAAGGTGTTCATCGACTGCTCGGGCGACGGCGACGTCGCGATGATGGCGGGTGCCGAGACGATGATCTCCAACGACAAGGGCGAATTCCAGCCTTTGACGATGCTGTTCCGTATGTCGGGGGTGGATTCCAAGCGCTTGCTCGATTTCTGTGTCGAGGCGCCGGAGAATCTCGCCGTCGGCGAAAGCGAATGGATGGGGGCGGAGCTCACCCCGCGCCAATGCGCCGAGAAACTTCGCGAACAAGGCCATCCGGCCGTGTTCATCAAGGGCAATGGCCCGCTGATCCAGAATGGTATTCGCAACGGCGATTTGAAATACGAGACGGCGTTGATCGGGATCATCCCGGTGTCGGCCGAACGCGGCGAAGTGTCGATCAACACCACGCGCATCGCCAATATCGATGCGACCGATACGGTGAAATTGTCGGAGGCCTTCAATGGCCTGGTCGATCAGGTGTGGAATTGCGTGGCGTTCATGCGCAAGCGCGTGCCCGGCTTCGAGAACGCGCATTTCTCGGGCCTGGCGCATCGCCTTGGCATTCGCGAAACACGCCGGATCGTCGGCGACTACGTGCTGACCGGCGACGACGTGTTGAACGCGCGCAAGCGCGACGATGCGATCGGCAAGGGCTCGCACCATATCGACATTCACCAGGACGGCATCAAGCAAGTCCGCATCCCGGTGAAGCATGGCGGGTCCTATGACATGCCCTACGACATGCTGCTGACCAAGGGCGTGAAGAACGTCTACATCGCCGGGCGCTGCATGTCGGCCGATCGCGAAGGTCATGGTTCGGCGCGCGTCATGGGCCCGTGCATGGCGCAGGGCGAGGCGGCGGGTTTGGGGGCGGTCATCAGCCTGCGCGGCAACGATCCGGGCAATATCCGCAGCGTGCCGGTGCGCCAGCTGCGCGAAGGTCTTGCCGCGCAAGGGGCGATCCTTTCCGGCACGCATTGACGCGATGGACGCCGCGCAAGGTGCCGGCCGCGTCGATTTCGCGATCGTCGGCGGCGGGGCGGCGGGCAGCGTGCTCGCCGCCCGGCTGTCCGAAGATCCGCGCCGGCGCGTCGTGCTGGTCGAGGCGGGGCCCGATCTCGATCCCGAGCGCCGCCCCGATCTGACCGATACCTATGGCGGGCGCGCCTTCGTCGATCCGGCCTATTTCTGGCCGGGTTTGCGCGCGCGCCACGCTGCCGGCGGGCCCGCGCACGCGTTCAAGCAAGGCATGCTGCTGGGCGGCGGATCGACGATCAACGGCCAGATCGCGCTGCGCGGTGCGCCTTCCGATTACGACAATTGGGCGGCATCGGGGGCCAAAGGCTGGGAATGGGATGCGGTTCTGCCGTTTTTCCGCAAGCTCGAGAGCGATCTCGATTTCGGTGGCCCCCTGCACGGCGACACAGGGCCGATCAAAATCAAGCGCACGCCGCCCGAAACATGGGATGCGGCGACGCTGGCCTATATGCGTGCATGGTCGCAGCTCGGCCATCAGCGGCTCGACGATCTCAACGGCAAGTTCGGCGATGGGTATGGCGCGTTGCCGTTCAGCAACGACGGACAACTGCGCCATTCCGCCTCGCGCGCCTATCTGACCGATACGGTTCGCGCGCGCCCCAATCTTTCGATCGTCACGGGTGCCCGGGTCTTGCGTGTGGCGATCGAGAACGGCCGCGCGGCCGGGATCGAATATCGCCGCGACGGCGTCACGCATCGCCTCGACGCGGATCAGGTGATTTTGAGTGCGGGCGCCATCCGCTCGCCCCAATTGCTGATGCTGTCGGGCATCGGCGATCAAACCGCCTTGGCGCGCCATGGGATCGAGATTCGTGCACACCGCCCGGAGGTTGGCCGCAATTTGCAAGACCACCCGATCGTGTCGATCTCTGCCTATGTCGATCCCAAAGCACGCGGCGTGAAGCCGTCGCGCGGCGTGTCGACCTATCTGCGCTACAGCTCCGGCGTGCCGGGTTGCGAGCCGTCGGACATGGTGCTGTCGGGCGGGGCGCGGTCGATGTGGCACGACGTGGGCGAACGCATCTGCTCGCTGCGCACCTATCTGTGCCTGCCATACTCGCGCGGGAGCGTGACGCTCGCCGACGCAGATCCAGCCGGCGATCCGATCATCGATTTCAACGGCATGTCGGATCCGCGCGATTCGCGCCGCCT
>JAIUNH010000164.1 GCA_020161965.1 Pseudomonadota bacterium | reverse complement strand
CGGCCATGATCAGCACGGCGCCCGTGCCGATCAGCAACGCAAGCGCGGTCAACAGCCACTTGTCGACGGTCCACCACCAGCGGGCGATGACGGAATTGTCGGCGCGCGCGAAACTCATGCGGCCGCGCTCCCCTGTTGGGCGATGTCGCGCGCGAGATCGCGGAACGCATCGCCGCGATGCTCGAAGCTTTTGAACTGATCGAAAGACGCGCAAGCCGGCGATAGCAAAACGACGCCCTTGCCGTCTTGGCGCGCGTCGGACCAAGCGGCGGCGACGGCTTTGTCGAGCGTGCCGCATTTTTCGTGGGGGATTTCGCCCAGCGTCGCCGCGAAATCGTCGGCCGCTTCGCCGATCAGATAGGCCTTGGCGATGCGCGGGAAGAAGCCGCGCAAGGATTCGATGCCGCCCGCTTTCGCGCGCCCGCCCACGATCCAATGGATGCGCGGATAGCAGCCCAGCGCCTTCGCGGTCGAATCCGCGTTGGTCGCCTTGCTGTCGTTGACGAACACGATGCCGTCGCGTTCGGCCACGCGTTCCTGGCGATGGGCCAAGCCGGGGAAGCTCTTCATCGCTTCGGCGATGGTCTTGGCCGATACGCCCAATTGCAGCGCTACGGCGGCGGCGGCGGCCGCATTCTGCGCGTTATGCGTGCCGGGCAAAGTCGGGCAATCGGCGAGCGAGGCGAAGCGCACCGGCTCGCCATGGCGCGAATCCCAAAGCCCGCCGCGCTGCGCATAGACGCCGCCTTGCACGCCGCCCTGGCCCGAAATCGGGATCACGATGCATTCGCCCGCTTCGACCAGATCGGAATAGATCGAAGCGCTGATATCGTCGTCGATGCCGACGACGGCGAAGCGCGGGCTTTTCTGATCGCGGAAAATGTTCCGCTTGGCGGCGACGTAGCCGTCCATCCCGCCGTGACGGTCGAGATGGTCGGGCGAGATGTTGAGCAGCACCGCGCCGTCGAAACGCGCGGTGGGCACGAGTTCGAGCTGATAGCTCGACATCTCGATGACGTAGATGCCGTCCTGGCCCAACGGCTCAAGCGACAAGGCCGCCGTGCCGATATTGCCGCCGATCTGCGTCGCGCGTTTGGCGGCGTTTAGGATATGGCCGATCAGTGCTGTCGTCGTCGACTTGCCGTTGGTGCCGGTGATGCCGATGAACGATGCGTCGCGCCGGCTGCGCATCAGCAATTCGACGTCGCTGATCAGGTCGATGCCCAAAGCCTTGGCGCGCGCCGCCACGTCGTGCGGGGCGGGGAAGCTATGCGGGATGCCGGGCGACATCACCAGTGCCGCCATGCCTGACAAATCGGCGGTCCGCAAATCGGCGAGCGGGATTTGTGCGGCCGCCGCCGCGTCGCGCGACGCGGCATTGTCGTCCCATGCCAGCACCTTCGCCCCCGACGCGACAAGGGCGCGCGCGGCCGCCAGTCCGGATTTACCCAGACCGAGGACCGCGACGTTCTTGCCCGCGAAGGAAGCGATGTGGATCAAGCTTTCCCCCTCACCGCAGTTTCAGCGTCGCGAGACCCGCGAGCGCCAGGATGGAGGCGATGATCCAGAAGCGGATCACGATGGTGGGTTCGGCCCAGCCCTTCTTTTCGAAGTGGTGGTGCAGCGGCGCCATCAGGAACACGCGCTTGCCGGTCAGTTTGAACGACGCGACCTGCACGATGACCGACACGGCTTCCAGCACGAACAACCCGCCGACGATGGCGAGGGTGAATTCGTTCTTGGTGATGACGGCGACGGTGCCGAGTGCACCGCCCATCGACAGCGAGCCCACGTCGCCCATAAACACCATCGCGGGCGGCGCGTTGAACCAAAGGAAGCCGAGGGCCGCGCCGACCAGGGCCGCGCACAGCACGGCCAACTCGCCCGAACCCGGCACGTGATGGATCAGCAGGTAATTCGCGAACACCGCATTGCCGGCGACGTAAGCGAAGGCCGCGAAGCAGCCCGCCGCGATCATCACCGGCACGATCGCCAAGCCATCAAGCCCGTCGGTCAGGTTCACCGCGTTGGACGAGCCGACCATCACGAACATCGCGAAGGGGATGAAGAACATCCCCATATCGATCAGCAGATTCTTGAAGAACGGAATCGCAAGCTGGGTGGAGAGCGGTTCGCGCGTCAGGTACACGATCCATAGCGTCGCGGCGAACGCGATCAGGAACTGCACGAGCAGCTTCCAGCGGCCGGGCAAGCCTTTCGAATTGCGCTTGGTGAGCTTCAGGTAATCGTCGCAGAAGCCGATCGCGCCGAAACCGAACGTCACCGTCAGCACGGCCCAGACATAGCCGTTGGACAGATCGGCCCAGAGCAGCGTCGAAATACCCATCGACAGCAGGATCAGCACGCCGCCCATGATCGGCGTGCCGCGCTTCTTCAAATGCGTCTCGGGCGTATCGGCGCGCACGCCGACATGCGGCTGCTTGGATTTAAGCCACCGGATGATCGGCTCGCCCAGCAGGAACGACACGACCAGCGCCGTCATCACCGCCCCGCCCGACCGGAAGGTGAGGTAGCGGAACAGGTTGAAGAAGCTGATGTCGTCGGACAGCGGGACGAGGAGGTTGAAGAACATGCTCTGCCTTACCTTCCGGCCGCTGCGTGAGGGCGCAGCGCCAGCAATGCGTCGACGATCGGCCCCATGCGGCTGCCGAGCGACCCTTTGACGGAAACCGCATCGCCCGCGCGAACGGCATCGAGAACGATCGGCTGCAACGCGGCCGAATCCGCCGTGTGCGCGCCGCGCTTATCTTCGGGCAATGCGTCGAAAAGACGGCGCATCAAGGGCCCGCAGCAGAAAACCAGATCGATCTTCTCGGCCAGGATCGCTTCGGCCAAACCGGCGTGAAGTTCTTCGGCCTGGGGGCCGAGCTCGCGCATATCGCCCAGCACGGCGATGCGCCGTGTGGCGTCGGTCATCGACAGCACGGCGAAGGCTGCGCGCATCGACGGCGGCGAGGCGTTGTAGCTTTCGTCGAGCAGCGCGAAGCTGCCGCCGCCGGGCAGTTTCACGTCGTGCCGCGCCCCACGCCCCTTGGGCGGAGCGGCGGTCGCAAGCGCTTCGGCCGCTTGGCGCCAATCGGCACCCAACGCATGGGCACCCAGCAACACGGCGAGCGAGTTCAATGCCCAATGCTTGCCGGGCGCACCCACGCGCCAGGTGGCGCGCGTGCCTAGGAAATCGGCCGTGACGGTCGAGCCGCCGGCATCGCCGGTCCAATCGATCAAACGCGCATCGGCGCCGCTTTGCGTGCCGAAGCTCAACACGCCGCGCCAATTCCACAGATGTGCTGCCTTGGCGAGCGTTTCGAAATAGCGATTGTCGAAGGGGAGTACAGCGGTTTCGCCGCCTTGGCCGGTTTCGAAAATCTCGGCCTTGGCACGCGCAACGCCGTCGATCCCGTCGGGGAAATATTCGGCGTGGACCGCTTCGACCGTCGTGACGATCGCCACATGCGGGGCAACCATCGCGGTCAAGGGGGCGATCTCGCGCGCGTGGTTCATGCCGATTTCGAACACCGCATAGCGCGCATCTTGCGGCATGCGCGCGAGCGTGACCGGCACGCCGATATGGTTGTTGAACGACGCGGCCGCCGCGTGCGTCGCGGCTTGTTTGCCGAGGACGAGCGCGAGACCTTCTTTGGTCGAGGTCTTGCCGACCGAGCCGGTGATCGCGACCACGCGCGCCTTTGAACGCGCACGCGCCGCGACACCCATTTTGCCGAGTGCCGCGAGCGTATCGCCGACGACGAGTTGCGGCCCGCTCGCCGCGATCTCGCGCGCGACCAACGCCGCGGCGGCCCCTTGGGCGAAAGCGGCGCGCACGAAATCGTGCCCGTCTTTCTCCGCTTTCAACGCGACGAATAGATCGCCCGCTTTCAGCGTGCGCGTATCGATCGAAATGCCGGCGGCATTCCAAGGCGTTCCGGCCAAACGCCCGCCGGTCGCTTTCGCTGCATCCGCCGAAGTCCAAAGGGCGCTCATGCGGCACCCCCATCGGCGAGGGCTATCGCCTTGCGCGCTTCCTCGCGATCGTCGAACGGCAACACCTTGTCGCCGACGATCTGGCCGGTCTCGTGGCCCTTGCCGCAAATCGCCAGCACATCGCCCGCTTCCAATGCCGCGACCGCGTCGCGGATCGCGATTTCGCGCGGGGCGATTTCGATGGCGCCGGGCGCTTGGGCCAAAACGGCGGCGCGGATCGCGGCGGGATCTTCCGAGCGCGGATTGTCGTCGGTGACGATCACGCGATCGGCGTTCTCGACCGCGATCTTGCCCATCATCGGGCGTTTGCCCGCATCGCGATCGCCGCCGCAGCCGACGACGACGTGAAGTCTGCCGGTCACATGCGGGCGCAACGCTTCCAGCACGGTCGCCAAGGCACCCGGCTTATGCGCGTAATCGACATAGATGGCCGCGCCGTTCTTGCGCATACCCGCGCGTTCCAATCGGCCGGGCACGCCTTGCAGCTTGGTCAGCGCTTGCAGCGCTTCATGCGGGGCGGCGCCCGTACCCACGACCAAGCCCAACGCGGCCAGCGCGTTCATTGCCTGGAAGGCGCCGGCCAGCGGCAGCACGAAGCTCTGCTTCACGCCATAGGCTTCGATCTCGATCGCCTGGCCTTGCGGCAGCGGTGTGGCCGAAATCAGCCGCAGATCCTTGCCCTGGCGGCCATAGGTGACGACGCGAAGTCCGCGCAAGTCGCAGGCACCGCGCAAGGCGGCGTATTCGGGAATATCGGCGTTCAGCACGGCGACGGCGCCGCGTGGCAGCAGCGTGTCGAACAGACGCCGCTTGGCGGCGAGGTAGCTCGCCATATCGCCGTGATAGTCGAGATGGTCGCGGCTCAAATTCGTGAAGGCGGCGGCCTTCAGTGTGACGCCGTCCAGGCGATGCTGATCGATGCCGTGGCTCGACGCTTCGAGCGCCACATTGTCGATGCCCGCTTGCGCAAGCTCGGCGAGATCCTTGTGCAAAGCCGCCGGATCGGGCGTGGTCAGCGAGCCGTAGCGCTCGAAATCCGGCCCGACGATGCCGAGCGTGCCCATGCTCGCGGCCTTGCGGCCCATGATCGCCCAGATCTGGCGCGCGAAAGCGGCGGCCGAGGTTTTGCCGCTGGTGCCCGTAACCGCGACGATCGTCGCGGGCTGCGTACCGTAGAAACGCGCCGCCGTACGCGCGAAGGCGCGGCGCGGGTTCTTGGCGGCGAGATAGGGAATGCCCGCGGGCAAATCGAGACCCGGCGCGGCGAGGATCGCGGCCGCACCCTTACGCAGCGCATCGCCCACATAGGCGCGGCCGTCCTGCTTCACGCCCGACAACGCGGCGAACAGATAGCCCTTCGTCACTTCGCGCGAATCCGCCGTCACGCCCGCGATCTCCGGGTCGAGTCCGGCGGCGTTCGTCAATTCGATCTCGGGGTCGAGAAGCAGGCTCAAGCGCATCGCCCCTACCGGAGATTGGCCGCCGCGAGCAGCGGCTTGGTGAGGTCGGCGGGAAGATCGTCCATTGGCGCCACGCCCAGTATCGGGGCGACGCGCGCGATGATGCGCCCGGCCGTGGGTGCGGAAACGACGCCGCCGGTCGCGTAGCCGCCGGTGTCGCGACGGCCTTGCGGCTCGTCGACCATCACCAGCAGCACGTAGCGCGGCTTATGCGCGGGGAAGGAACCGAAGAACGACGAGATGCGCGCGTTCTTCTTGTAGCCGCCATTGGCTTGAACCTTTTCGGCGGTGCCCGTCTTGCCGCCGACGAAATAGCCCGGCACTTCGGCGGTCTTGCCGGAGCCTTTTTCGGCGTTGAAGCGCAGCAATTGATTGAGCATGTCGGAGGCGCGCTGGCTCATCACGCGCTCGCCCTGTACGGCGGTCGCGTCGTCGCGCGCCACGATGGTGGGGGCGCGATAGATGCCGCCATCGACCGCGGCCGCACCCGCCGCGACCAGTTGCATGGGCGACACCGAAATGCCGTGCCCGAAGGAAATCGTCAGCATGTTGATCTCGCGCCACGGGCGCGGGATCAGCGGATGGCCGATTTCGGGCAGTTCGATGGGCGAGGGCTTGAGGAAGCCGAGCCGGTCGAGGAATTCGCGCTGGCGCGTCGGGCCCACTTGCAGCGACATGCGCAGTGCGCCGAGGTTGGACGAATAAATGAAAACCTCGGGCGTCGTCAGCCAGCGATTCTTGCCTCTGAAATCGGAGATCGAGAAACGCCCGATCTGATAGGGGCGGCTGGCGTCGAAGGAATCGGTCATGCGCAGGACGCCGTAGTCGAAGCCCATCGCGACCGTGAACATCTTGAACGTCGAGCCCATTTCGTAGGCGCCGAGCGTGTTGCGATTGAAGCGCGCGTCCGCGTCGGCCAAACCCGGCGCGTTGGAATCGAAATCGGGCAGCGAGACCATCGAGATGACCTCGCCGGTCGTCACGTCCATCATCACCGACATGCCGCCGATGGCGTTGAAGTTCTGGATCGTGTGCTGCAACTCCTCGCGCACGGCGTGCTGCACGCGCACGTCGATCGACAGGCGCAACGGTTCGTTCGACGTCTTCAGGCGCTCGTCGAAGCTTTGTTCGGCACCCGCGAGGCCGCGATTGTCGACGTCGGAGAAGCCGACGACATGCGAAGCGAGATTGCCGTGCGGATAGACGCGGCGTTCCTCGCGCTGGAAGAACAGCCCCGGAATGCCCAGACGGTTGACTTCGAATTGCTGGCGCGGCGTCAGGTTCCGGCGGATCCACACGAAGGACCGGTTCTCGCCCGACAGGCGGTCGCGCAGTTGCTTCTCGTCCACGCCCGGCAGCGTCGCGGCGATGCGCCGCGCGGCGTCCGCCGGGTTCGCGATCATCTGCGGATTGGCGTAAAGCGATTGCGTGACCAGCGACGTCGCCAACAGAACGCCGTTGCGGTCGACGATGTCGGCGCGCGCGAGTTCCAAGGGGCCGGTGGCCGGTGCACGCGCCGCGCGCGGCTCGCGCGCTTCGGATAGCAGCGTCACGTCGATAAGGCGCACGCCGACCACCGCGAAGCACACGGCGAACAGAATGCCGCCGATCACCAGACGATGGCGCGCCGTTTCCATTGATTGCTTCGCCGCACTTTCCACCCGCAGACGGGCGGGGAAGCCGCGCACGATGTCGAGGAAGTTCGTCGCCATCAGCGCCGTTCCTGCGCGATCGCGCGCGGTTGGGGCGGCGGGACTTGCGGCTGTTGGGCGGGCACCGCATCGACGCGGCCGAACTGGCCGGGCTTCATCGGCTGAAGGTCGAGGTGACGCTCGGCCAGCGCTTGCAGGCGCTTGGGCTGGTTCACCAAGCTCCACTCCGCGCGCAGCACATGGATCGATTCCTGTTCCTGCACGATCGACCGGTTGAGGCGCGCAAGCTCGCGCTCCTGCGCGATGACCTCGTGCTTGATCTGGTAGAGCGCCAAGGCGCCGATACCGGCGATCAGGATCCAGAGGAGCGTCACGAAGCGGCTCATGCGGCTTCACCCCAGGCCGGCGCTTGGGTGCGTTCGGCGATGAGAGCTTCCACTTGGGCTTCGTCTTCGCTGGAGCCTTTTTTCTCTTCGAGTTTCAAGCCGAGCACACCAGCCAATTGCTTGAAGGTCTCTTGTGCCGGTTTGAGCTGGTCTGCTGTCGCACCGTTATCGCGGGCGGTGTTAATTGCTTTCGAAAGTTCAAATAAGGCGGCGACGGCTCCAGCGGTATTAAAGTCGTTGTCCATGGCTTCGGTGAAGTTAGTGGCTGCGGATTGGATCGAAGCGGACAAGGTGTCGGTGGAGAGTCCAGCCGCGGAAGCAGAAGCAGGCTTGAGCGCGGATT
>JAIUNH010000163.1 GCA_020161965.1 Pseudomonadota bacterium | reverse complement strand
GATGATGACTTCGGTATCGGTCGAGGACTGGAAGATCGAGCCTTGGCCGATCAGTTTTTTGCGCAGGAACGCGGCGTTGGTGAGGTTGCCGTTATGCGCCAGCGCGAAGCCGCCGAATTCGAACTCGGCGAACAGCGGCTGAATGTTGCGCAAGGCCATGCCACCGGTCGTCGAATAGCGCGTATGGCCGATGGCGAGATCGCCCTTTAGGGAGTCGATCACCGAGCGGGCGCTGAAATTGTCGCCGACCAAGCCGACCGCGCGATGCGTATGGAATTGCGCGCCGTCGAGCGCCACGATGCCGGCCGATTCCTGGCCGCGATGCTGAAGCGCGTGGAGCCCCAAAGCGGTCAGCGCGCCGGCGTCCTTATGACCGTGGATGCCGAAGACGCCGCATTCCTCGTGGAGCTTGTCGTCGTCGAATGGATTGGTCGTCGGCAAATCACCGTCCATACGAGAAGTCCCCTTCGGGTTCGATCGATGTCGCTTCAGCGCGGAGATTTAGGCGGTTCGGTGCGGCGCAACAACTGCCCGATCGCGTCGTCGGACTTATATCCGGTTTCGTTCCCGGCCGGGAGATTATTCGGCTGGGGCGAAGTGCTTGTTCCAACAGGATTTCCGACCTGTTGGAGGGCTTTGATGGCCTGGGTTGCGCGATCCGCATCCTGGCCCGCTTGACGGACCTGGCCGCGGAATTCGGGCGGCGCTAAGCCGACCAGAAATTCGGCCACCCATTCGACCGCCGGCCGGGTGCGCGAATCGTGGATCCAGGACGGCTGGCGTTCGACCGGCAGGGCCCAGGAAAGGGCGAGCCAGCCCAGGCCCAGCAAGATGGCGCCGCGGCCGATCCCGAACACGAAGCCGAGCGAGCGATCGACCGCCGACAGGGCGCTCGATTTATGCACCAGCGCCGCGATCCCGTGCGCGATCATCGCAAAGACCAGCAAGCTGACGACGAACAAGGCGATGCCGGCCGCGACGTCGGCGAGCAATTGGCTATCGATGAAAGCGCGGGCATAGGGCCGCGCATAATTGAGGCCCCAGAGGGTCACCAACACCGCGCCCGCCCAGGCTGCGAGGCTCAGGACTTCCTTGACGAAGCCGCGCCACATGGCGATCAGCGCCGAAATCAGCACGACGCCGATGACGGCCAAGTCGAACGGGGAAATGGGCAACGAATCGGGCATGATCGAGCCCTAAGTTATCACCGCGCTAAACCGCGCGCACCGGCGCGGTTTGGCGTTTCGGGCCCGGCGGCGGGGTGCCCAAAGCCTTGACGAGGTCGGTCAGCAGGCGCATTTCGACAGGCGCCATGCCCGCAACATTTACGGCCCGTTTGCCGCGCGCGGGCGCGAACGCCTTGGTGAAGCCGAGTTTGGCGGCTTCCTTCAGCCGCGCCTCGGTCTGGCCCACGGCGCGCACTTCGCCCGACAGGCCGATCTCGCCGAACACGACGGTCTCGTTGGGGACGGGCGTATCGGTCAGCGCCGAGACGAGCGCCGAGGCGACCGCGAGATCGGCGGCGGGCTCGGCGATGCGCAAACCGCCGGCGACGTTGAGATAGACATCCGCCGCCCCGAAGGCGAGGCCGCAGCGCGTTTCGAGCACCGCCAGAACCATGGCCAAGCGCCCAGAATCCCAGCCGACGACCGCGCGGCGCGGCGTGCCGTAAGACGTGGGCGAGACTAGCGCCTGGATTTCGACCAGCACGGGCCGCGTGCCTTCCATGCCGGCGAATACGGCCGCACCCGAAACTTCGCCACGCCGCTCGGCCAGGAACAACGCCGACGGGTTGGCGACTTCCGCGAGGCCGCGCTCGGTCATTTCGAACACGCCGATTTCATCGGTCGGGCCGAAGCGGTTTTTGACCGCGCGCAAAATTCGGAACTGGTGCCCGCGCTCGCCTTCGAAATAGAGCACCGTGTCGACCATGTGTTCAAGTACGCGCGGGCCGGCGATCGCACCTTCCTTGGTGACGTGGCCGACAAGGATCACCGCCGTGCCGCGACGCTTGGCGAGGCGGATCAGCTCGCTCGCCGACGAGCGCACTTGCGCGACCGTGCCCGGCGCTGAGTCGAGCTGATCGACATACATCGTCTGAATTGAGTCGATGACGGCGAGGTCGGGCGCGTCGTTGGCGTCGAGCGTCGCCAAGATGTCGCGCACGTTGGTCGCGGAAGCGAGCGCGACATTCGATTTCGACAAACCCAACCGCGCCGCACGCATGCGGATCTGATCGACCGCTTCTTCGCCCGAGACGTAAGCGACGCGTGCGGTTTTGGAGAGGGCCGCCGCCGCTTGCAGTAGCAGCGTCGACTTACCGATCCCCGGATCGCCGCCGACCAGCACGGCCGAGCCTTTGACCAAGCCGCCGCCCAGCACGCGGTCGAGTTCGGCAATACCCGTCGTGCGGCGCGGCGCCTTGTCGCTTTCGCCGTCGAGGCCCACGAAAGCGATCTTGCGCCCGCCTTTGGGCGACACGCCTTTGGGGGCGGCTTCGGGAACCGCTTCCTCGATGATCGAATTCCACTCGCCGCAGCCTTCGCATTTGCCCGCCCAGCGTGGCGTGATGCTGCCGCAGTCCTGGCAAACGAATTGGGACGAGGCTTTTGCCATCACACGGGGATCTGCATCCGGATCGGGCCCTCGGCGCGACCATGGATGAATTGATCGACGAACGGATTGTTCGAATGGTCGATCTGCGCGACCGGGCCGTCCCAAATGATCTTGCCCTGATAGAGCATCGCGACGCGGTTGGCGATTTTGCGGCAGCTCGCCATGTCGTGCGTGATCGACAACGCCGATGCACCCAACACGTGGACGCATTCGACGATCAGATCGTTGATGACGTCCGACATGATCGGATCGAGGCCGGTCGTCGGCTCGTCGAAGAAAATGATCTCGGGCTGCGTGGCGATGGCGCGGGCAAGGCCGACGCGCTTCTTCATGCCGCCGGACAATTCGGCGGGATAGAGCTCGCCCGTTTGCGGCGGCAGGCCGACCTGGCCAAGTTTCTCGATCGCGATCTTCTTCGCTTCGGCCTTGGGCAGCTTCTGCGCCGCGATCAAACCGAACGCCACGTTTTCCCAGACGCGCATTGAGTCAAACAACGCGGCCGACTGGAACAGCATGCCGAATTTCGTGTTGATCGCCTCGCGCTCGCGCCCGCGCATGCCGACGACTTCCTGGCCGTCGATCTTGATCGAGCCGTCCTCGGGTTCGAGCAAGCCGAGAATGCATTTCAGCAGGACGGATTTGCCGGTCCCCGAACCGCCGATGACGACGACCGATTCCGCGACGCCGATATCCAGATCGACGCCGTCGAGAACGATCTTGGAGCCGAAGCGCTTCTTGAGACCGCGGATCGAGATTTTCGGTGTCGCCATGTTCAGCGCCCCGAGAAGAAGATTTCGGTGATCCCGTAATTGAACACGAGGATCAGGATGGAGGCGGAGACGACCGCGTTGGTCGTGGCGCGACCGACACCTTGCGCGCCGCCGTCGGAATTGTAGCCGTGATAGCAGCCCATCAGCGAAATGATGAAGCCGAAGACCGAGGCTTTCACGAGGCCCGAGACGACGTCCATCACTTCGAGATAGTCGAAGGTCTGCTTCAGATACGTGCCGGCGTTGAAGTCGAGCTTGTAGACGCCGACAATATAGCCGCCGAACACGCCGATAATGTCCGCGACCAGCACCAGCAGCGGCAGCATGGCGGCCCCCGCGATAATGCGCGGGGCGACGAGATACTTCATCGGGTTTGTCGACAGCGTGTGGAGTGCATCGATCTGTTCGGTCACGCGCATCGTGCCGATTTCGGCGGCCATCGAGGCGCCGATGCGGCCCGCGACCATCAACCCGGCGATGACGGGGCCAAGCTCGCGGGTGATCGACACGACCACGACGGTTGCGACAGCACCTTCGGCCGAGAAACGCGCGAAGCCGGTGTAGCTTTGGAGGGCCAGCACCATGCCGGTGAACAACGCGGTCATGCCGACGACGGGCAGGGAGTAGTAACCGATTTCCATCATCTGCAAGCCGACATGGCGCAGATAGAAGGGCGGGCGCACGCAATGCGACACGGCGCGCGAGGCGAAAAACGCCACGGCGCCGATGCGCTGCAGGAAGGCGATCGCGAAACGGCCGATCGTGGCGAGCGGGTTCATGGTTCGATATAGGTCCGCGCGAAACGCGCACCCAAGCGCGTGAGGATTTCGTAACCGATCGTGCCGGCCGATGCGGCCACATCGTCGACGGGCAGGTTCGGGCCCAGCAGCTCGACCATCCGGCCTTGCGTTGCCGTGGGCACGTCGCTCACGTCGAGAGTGATCAAGTCCATAGACACGCGCCCGATGAAGGGAAGGGACCGACCATCGAGCCACGCTTGCCCCTTACCCTGGAACGTGCGCAGCCAGCCATCGGCATAACCACAAGCGATCGTCGCCACACGCGTGGGCCGAGTCGCTTTCCACATCGCACCGTAGCCGACGGTTTGGGGCGAATCAATTTCGCGAACCTGGAGGATACGCGCCTCCAATTTCGCGGTTCCCCGCATCGGATTGGGACGATCCGGCGTGGGATTGATGCCGTAAAGCGCGCAGCCAGGCCGGGCCACGTCGAAGTGATATTCGGGTCCCAAAAAAATCCCTGAGGAATTGGCGAAACTCGCCGCGACATCGGGGAAGGCCGCGCGCCATTTCTTGAACGCGGCCAATTGCGCGGCGTTGATCGGGTTGTCGCGTTCTTCGGACGAGACCAGATGGCTCATCACATAGGCGGGCGCGATGCCGTCGAGCTTGGTGCGGTCGGCGAGCAGGGCGTCGCCTTCCTTGGGCGTCAGGCCCAGGCGCGACATGCCCGTATCGAAATGCAATGTCGCGGCAAGCTTTTCGCCCGCCGCTTTGGCCTGCGCCGACCATTCGGCGATTTGCCCCGGATCGTTGAGCGATGGCGTGAGGTTGCGACGGCGATAGAGCGCTGCCTCGCCCTTCATCAATCCGTCGAGCACGGTGACGCGTGCCGTTTCCGGTACGGCGTCGCGCACGGCCAAGCCTTCATTGAGGCGCGCCACGAAAAAATCGCGGCAGCCCGCTTTGGCCAAGGCCCGCGCGACGGCGACGGAACCGAGGCCGTAGCCGTCGGCTTTCACCACGGCGGCGCAGCGCGCAGGCGCCACGCGCGCCGCAAGATCGCGCCAATTGGCGACGATCGCGCCCAGATCGACGGTCAGCAGCGACGCGGGATCAGCCTTCGCCATCGCCGCCGAAGCCGGCCATCTCGGACGGATCGAGATTGTCGAACTTGGTGAACTCGCCGATGAATTTCAGTGGCACCGTGCCGATGGGCCCGTGACGCTGCTTGGCGATGATGATCTCCGCCTTCGCGTGGATCATGTTGCCGCGCTCCATCCACTTCTGGTGACGTTCGTTGAATTTCGAATCGTCCTCTTCGGGGCGGCGCATCGGCTCGGCGCGCGAATGGTAGTATTCCTCGCGGAACACGAACATCACGACGTCGGCATCCTGTTCGATCGTGCCCGATTCACGAAGATCGGAAAGCTGCGGGCGCTTGTCTTCGCGCTGTTCGACGGCACGCGACAACTGCGACAGCGCCACAACCGGCACTTCCAATTCCTTGGCGAGCGCTTTGAGGCCGCGGGTGATCGCGGAGATTTCCTGCACGCGGCCTTCGGCGCGCGCATCGGGCGGGCCGGAGAGGAGCTGCAAATAGTCGATGACGATCATGCCCAGGCCATGCGTGCGCTTCAGGCGGCGCGCGCGCGTACGCACGGCCGTGATCGACAGGCCGGGCGTGTCGTCGATGAACAGCGGCAGGCGGGCGAGGGTGGCCGACGCATGCGCGAATTTCTCGAAATCCGAGGCCATGACTTCGCCGCGCCGGATCTTGTCCGACGGCACTTCGACCTGTTCGGACAGAAGACGATTGGCGAGCTGCTCGGCCGACATTTCGAGCGAGAAGAACGCGGTGACGCCGCCTTCCGCACCCTTGGGATCGGGCTCGTTGCCCAAACGCGGATTGTCCTCGCGCCATTTCATGCGCGCTTCGGCGGCGTTGAACGCGATCTTGGTGGCGAAGGCGGTCTTGCCCATCGAGGGGCGGCCCGCGACGATAATGAGGTCGGAGGGGTGGAAGCCGCCGAGCTTGTCGTTGAGCGCGTCGAAGCCGGTCGTCACACCGGTGACGGCACTGTCGCGCTTGAACGCGCTGTCGGCCATGTCGATGGCCACACCCAGTGCCCGCGAGAATTCCTTGAACCCGCCTTCGGACGTGCCCTTTTCGGCAAGGTCGAACAACGCGCGCTCGGCCTTTTCGAGCTTCGCGGCGGAATCTTCCTCGACGTCGAATTCATGCGCTTCGTTGACGATATCCGTGCCGATGCCGATCAATTCGCGCCGGCGATAGAGATCGAAAATCTGCTCGGCATAGTCCTTCGCGTTGATGATCGTCACCGCGTTGGCTTGCAGGCGGGCGAGATACTCCGCCCCGCCGATATCCTTCAGCTCCTCGTCGCGATCGAAATAGCTTTTGAGCGTCGCGGCATTCGCCTGGCGGCCTTGTTCGACCAGCTTGCGGATGGCCGCATAGATGCGCCCATGGCGCCCGTCGGCGAAATGTTCGGGTTCGAGGATTTCGCCCACGCGCTCGAACGCGCGGTTATTGGCGAGCAGGGCCGCGAGCAGGCCCATCTCGATCTCGAAATTATGCGGCGGCACGCGCGGTGCTGGCGTCGCGTCGCCGCGTTCGGAGGCGGCGGGATGGGTGACGACGTTATCGCGGGCTGGCGTTTCCATGGGGAGGCGGACCTTAGGATGCGACAGGCGACGGAACAAAGGAAATGCGTGGGGCTCGCGACAAGCGCAAGGTTATCCACGGGATAGTGTGAACAACTCCGCCCGTCCTTCCCAAACGAAAACGGCGCGCCCCAAAGGGACGCGCCGTTCATTCGTGAAGAAAGCGAGAAGAGCGAGGGGCTTAGGCTTCCTCGGTCTTTTTTGCTTTCTTGGCCTTCTTCGGCTTGGCTTCGGCGGCCGGGGCTTCTTCCGCGGCCGACTCGGCGGGGGCCGCTTCGGCCGGGGCTTCCGCTGGCGCGGCTTCCGCGGCCGGGGCTTCGTCGGCGTCCGCATTGCGGCGGACGGCCTTGCCTTCGGCCTGGAGCTTCGCTTCTTCTTCCGACTGCGCGACGTTGACGGTGATCGTCAACGACACTTCCGGATGCAGGGCGATACGCGTCTTGAACAGGCCCAGTTCCTTGATCGGCTGGACGAGCAGGACCTGCGCGCGGCCGATGGTGACGCCGGCCTTGGTCACCGCTTCGGCGACGTCGCGCGTGGCGACCGAGCCGTAGAGCTGACCGGATTCGCCGGCCGAGCGGATGATGACGACCGAGAACGTGTCGCCCATCTTGGCCGCGACCGCTTCGGCTTCGCCCTTGGCCTTCAGGTTGTTGGCTTCGAGCTGGGCGCGCTGCTTGTCGAAGTATTCGCGGTTCGCCTTGGTGGCGCGCAGCGCTTTCTTCTCGGGCAGCAGGTAGTTGCGGGCATAGCCCGGCTTCACCTTCACCACGTCGCCCATCTGGCCGAGTGATTCGATGCGTTGAAGCAGAATGACGTCCATCTGCGACATGGGTTGTCTCCTTTGTCTTTCTATTCCGAAGCGCCGCGCGCTTTGGCGCGCGCTTTGAGTTGGGTGAGGGGTTCGGCCAGACCCAGCACGGCGACGACCGCGATAGGCCAACCGAAAACGATGATGGCACCGTAGCTCGCACCCAGAGCCACGCCGCGCCATTGCAGCTTCGCCGTCACCGCGTGCAGGACCGAAAGGCCCGCGAGC